>CAZMLC010000002.1:82210-91545 GCA_964567125.1 uncultured Akkermansia sp. | reverse complement strand
CGCAGCGGCATCTTGCCGGCCAGCGCACCGGCCGCCGCGTCGCAGGCTCCTTGCGGACCGGATGCGCTCGCCGCCGTCTTCAAAAAACGTAGTGGGTGCGGTCGGAGCGCACTTAGATTTTTCAGCCGGTATCCCGGCGACCCCGCCGCGCGGGGTGAAAAAGCTCGTGCGCCACGATCCGCACCCCGAAGTGAACCCCACGGGCTCCACGCTTCCGCCGCTGCTTTGCAGCCATACCTGCATCGCACCTGCCGGTGAACGCCTTACGTCCACGCAGTCGGCCCGACTACGGGACCGCCTGCGTTACCTCCAGGCATCACCGTTGTTGCTCTTCGGTACGGTCACCGGCGGGCGTTACGCGTCGGCATCACGGCGGAAGGCCTGCCGCCGCTTTTCATGTCCCCAGTGCGGCAGCCGCAACGTCTGCCACGAACAGTGCTGCGCGCTCACGCTCGCGGCGCGTGCCGCGCACGCCATACCGGCTCCGGCACCGGCCTGCCACACGGCGTTGCGGGCTGATAATCATGAGCGCCCGTGTGGCAGGCCTTGCCGGTCGGTGCCACCCGCAAGCTTGGTGGCAGCCGCCCGTCATCCGGACCGGTACGGTCTCCGCCGCTTCGCTTGCCGCAGTGGCGTTTCGTCGGCCAGCGCACCGGCCCGCCGCGTCGCAGGCTCCTTGCGTTCCTGTGCGCACGCCGACGTTTACACGTCCCCAGTGTGGCAGCCGCCGCCAACGGCAGAGCGCCTGCCACAACGCCGGGCGCGGGCGTGGCAACCGGGCCGCCGGGGCGCGGTCTTTGCGCGTGGATACACGCCCCAGCCCGCACGCCCGCCGTCTTGACCGGCTGCCACACGCCGCGCCCGCACGACTCCAAATTTACTATCGACTCAAAGCATCAATGTAAGCTACCGCGCCAGTTAAGCGCGGAGATCCTCCCTCGCGCATTCGCGCCCCGACGCGCCACGAGCGGGCTAGTCCGCATCCCTCCCGCAAGTGGCGCTTCCGGGGGCGAAAGCCGCTCACTCGGAAAGGGATAACGCCGCAAAAAATACGCGGCTCTACAGCAACCAAAAAGCGAAGCGCATGCGGACAGGGCGGACTTAGATTTTTCGTATCCGAAAAAGCTCGTCCGCATCGTTCCGCATGCCGAAGCGGCCCTGCGGGGCGTGGCTTGGGAGGTTCCCCCCAAACCCTCCCGGCGGCACCCGTTCCCGCCTTTGATCGCCACTCATGCCTAAGTCCGTCACCGACGCCGCGCCATTGCACTCGGTCACGCCAACGCTTCGGCTACTCGCGGCGGCGGGCTACCGCCTTTGTCATGCCCGTTGCACACGGCGCGTCTCGTGGCAGGCTCCCGGTCATCCGTCCCTCCTGACCGTCCGCTTCCCTGATCCCCAACGTGACGGACACGCCATCACCGTCCTGTCTGCAATCCGCCGTTTCTGAACGCTGCACAACTTCCCCCGTTCCCTGACCTTCATCCGAGTACGGGTGAGGATGAAGGCTCAAGGAACAGGGCAGCGTTATGAATCAGAAACTTTACAGATTGCAGAGCAGGGCCGGTTTGAGTTTGGCGATCACGGCGGCGGGTGCCGCTAGTGAGGATTCAGAACTCAGCAACGAGCAGACGTTTTGTCACACCTCGTTGGGTGTGAGAGAGACCGGCAAGGCTACGCAAGAAAGGACACACACCATGAGCGCCACATTCAGCCCGTACAGCTCCACACGCGCCGCACGGCGTTACGTTTCTCCCCGTACCCGCCCCTTGAACGAGTACGAGCGCGAGACCCGCGCCCTCTCTTACATGCTCAAAGAGGCCGATTGCCCCGAGGCCGCTTTGCAGATCGCCGCCGCCGAAATGGCCGCGCTGGTGTGGGGGCCTTGCAACCTCATCCCCACGCCCGACCACACCGGCGACACCGCCGCCAACCGCAGGCTTGCGAAGGCCATCGCCGCCCACGTCAAAGGTGGGGCCGAGGTCCACGACATTCTCACCCGCACAGCGCCCGCGCCCTCGTCATGCGACCGCCACCGCGCCAAAGGCCCCGCCGTCAGCGTGGAGGAGCACAACATCACCCGCCGCGACGGCAAGCCCATTCCCTGCCGCCGTACCTTCATCGTGGACAACGTCCTTGTCGGCGGAAACACCATCCGCGCCTGTTTCAACGCGCTGGGATTCGGCACCGGCCTTGTTTTCGGCGACGCCTCATTTCATCACGAATAGAAAGGAGCCCACCCCATGAAACGCAATCCCGACACGCTCGCACTCGCCATGGACTACGCCGCCGCGATGGAGGCCTGCGCCGCCTATGTATCGGTCAAAGGCCCCGCCATCCGCGACCCCGAAAGCGCCTACCGCCTCTTGCGCCCCGTCATGAGCGCCGCCACGTCCGGCGATTCTCAGGAGACCTTTTTCACGCTCCTGCTCGACACGAAAAACAAGGTCATAGGCTCGCCGGTTGAATGTTGCCGCGGCCTGCTCGACCAGTGCCCCGTTCATCCCCGCGAGATCATGCGCGAGGCGGTCAGACAGAGCGCCGCCAGCGTGATTCTGGCGCACAACCACCCGTCAGGGGACCCCACGCCCAGCAAGGAAGATTGCGACATCACCCGCCGACTGGTCGAAGCCGCGAAGATTCTCGGCATCCGCATCGTTGACCATGTGATATGCGGCCGCCCGTCCGACATGACCCCCGGCTTTGTCAGCCTGCGCGAAAAGCACCTTGTCGCTTTTGAATGAACACCGCGCCCGCCCGTGGGCATCGTACGCGGGCAGAAAGGCCACCATGAACACACCCGCGAAACATCCCGAATTCCATCAGAAGTGGCAGGCCCTCATGCATCAGCTTGAGGCCGTCCTGTCAATCGCCCACGAGCGCGAACCCAACCGCACCCAATACCGCGAGGCTATTTCAATCGCCAAGCACCACTTGACCCAGCTTGACGCACTCGCCGACTAAACCCAGCGCCCGCCCGTGGGCATCATACGCGGGCAGAAAGGCCACCATGAGCACCACCGAAAAGCGCAAGGCAACCCAGATCCGTTTTGAAGGCCCCGACGCCGACGTTGACCGCATCAGCGGCGACGAGATCCCGCAATGGTACGTCTACGCCGCCGATCCCGACAACGAGCCCACCGGCAAGGTTTACACAGTCCGCAAGTCTTTCGGCTTTGCCGCCGCCCTTGCCGGCCGCATGGCCGACGAGCGCAACCTGCCGCTTGAGATCGAAGCCCAACCCGCCTAAACGAAAGGAACACGCCCCATGAAACGCAAACGCTACACGCCGCCCGAGAAGCCCCACGAACTCGACATCCTCAAAATGCTCACCACGCCCGTGCAATACACGGTCATCACCGACGCCATGATGGGCGAGGAGGGCGACCACTTTGTTGAGTTGATCGACCACATACACGCCATGTGGCAGGCCATGCCCAAGACCTACGAGACCGACGGCCAAGGCTGCGCCGCACTCGCACGGCTTCACTACTTCACCGGCGGCTGCGACTGGTGGATCGTGGAGAAAGACGCCGACCCCGACCACGCGGGCCAGGTGCAGGCCTTTGGAATCGCCGACCTCGGCATGGGGCCGGAGGCTGGCTACATCTCAATCCCCGAACTCCTCGAGAACGGGGCCGAACTGGATCTGTATTTCACGCCCAAGAGAATGGGCGAACTCCTCGATTGAATCCCGCACGGGCGGCCTCGACTGGCCGCCCCCCTTTTTGCGCCTAAAAATCCGCCGCGCCCGTTGGGGGCGCGGCCTTTATTTTCCCGCGACTGCGCAGCCGCCGCAGGTCCCATTTAGACTTCAGGCTTTGCCATTACCCCCGTCAGAAGTCATCCGCCCGCACATCCAAAAAGCCCTGATCCCGCCTGATAATAACAGGGAAAAAGCCCTTCGGAATATACGCCGTTTCTGCCAACGACAGACCATCAAACGGCACCTGACGGCCAATCCCCAAATGCCCTGCATCCGCCTGCTGTTTGCAGGGCAAGCGCATCCCGTGAAGTACCAGCTTTTTTACCCGTGTGTGGTACCCGGCGGCTGATTCCGTGCGGCGGCTTTCGCTTTCGCCTCGGCGCGGGTGAGCAACTGCCCCAACGCGACAGGCTTCTCGCGCTTCTGCAGACGCTCAGGTAGACAGGTGCCGGTCGCCCGCGCGATCACGGTCTCGGCCTTGTCGTTCCACCGCTGATTAACGCGCCCTCCTTTGGCCACGGCCCGCTGGAGCAGTTCCAGCATCTCCGGTGCCCGTGCGATCAGCATGGCGTTCGCATGCTGCTCCATCGGCGGGACCTTTGCGAACGGCCGCATGAACCGCGTCCCGCCGTAGACGTACTCCGAGCACTCGCCGCAGTCGGCGACCGCGCCGTGCTCGCCCCAGTCGCAACCGTACCGCCACGGCCCCTTGGTGTACCTTCTCTTATTGACCTTCATCACTTGACTGTCAGCCTTCATTCCGAACCTCGCTTTCATTCCTGCCGTGCCCAGCCGTCGAACTTGTGACACGCATATAATATACGCGTGTCTCAAGTTCGATGAACGGCTATTTCGTTGAATTGGACGAATCCGACGGCGGCATCGTCGGGTTCGTCATGTTCTTGAAACTTTCCGGTGTGCCGATCAGCCACGTGTTCCCTTTTTCAGCCTTTTGCTCGACCAACTTGCCGGTCCTGATCAGAGCTTTGATGCCCGCCCGCGTGTCCAGTTCCGTCACCTTCCAGCCCCTGACCGCGGCATGGAGTTCGGTTTTGGTGAGCGGGGTTGTTGACACCAGCCCGAGCGCGGCGTCCGGATCGAACTTGACGGACGCTCTTTTCGGCGTCAGCTTCGCGGCCGCCTTGACCTCCGCCTGCCACGCCTCCACGTCCAGGGGTTCGATAACGGAATAGGTCATGGTCTCGGGATACAGCCGTATCCGCAGCGGCTCCGGCCGTCGGCCGTTGTTGTTCTTGGCCGGCACCCAGCACAGGTCGGGGTTCTCGGAGGCGTCGTACGGCGCCATGTTGACGACCGCCCGGCTGCACGAGAACAGGGCCTTGCTGTCCTTGCCGAAGTTGGCCGCGTCGAAACCGGTCGCCTGCGCGATATTGGTCGCCCCCGTTCTCGCGTGGGCCAGGATGACGATGCCGCATTCCGGATTCACCTCACCCGCCAGCTTGCGGAGGGTGGAGAGCGTCGAGCGCACATCCCTGTCGAACCCGTCGCCCTCCAGCACGTCGCCCCAAGGGTCGACATACAAGACGTCCGGAGGCCACGCCCGCAGGGTCTCCCGCCACTTCTCGATATTCCGCTCGTCCCCGATGTTGATGTAGCAGTCCTCGGCGTTTTCCAGCGTCGTCACACGTATATACTCCTCCAGCTTCGCGAGCGCGGCATCGTCCAGACCGCGGCTCATGGCCCGCATGTCCGTCTGCCAACGGTGGATGTCGTTCTCCGAGCCGATAAACAGGTGCCGCAGCGGCGCGTCACCGGTCGGTTGCCCCAGAAACGGGAGGCCGAGAACCTGGTTCCGCGCGATGTTGAGCGCCACCCGCGACTTGCCGAGCCCGCCCTGACCGAACAGCGTCTGGAGCTGCCCGCAGGCGAACAGCACGCCCAGTATGAACCGTTTGACAGTCAGGATCGCGCGAGTGATCTCTCCCCACGTTTTGACCGTGAACCCTTTCTTGGCCTTTGCTGCCACCTCCTTGGGCAAGACTGCTTTCGGTGCTGGCGCGCCCGTCCAACCGGCGTTGTAGGCCAGCTTGAACAGCGTCCCCATGCCGATGCCCGAACGCTGGCCGAACGACCGCCAGACGCGCTCAAGATCGGGTTCGTTGAACTTGGCTCCCGTGTCGTTTAACTCCGACCACACGCGCCACAGATTCAAACCCTCCAGCCCCGGCGCTTCGCTGTGAATGGCCATGCCCACATCGAGCCACGCCTGACGGTCATCGGGCGAGACCCGCTCCAGCGCGGAGAGGATCTCCTCGCGCCTCTCCTTCGGCAGTGTGGGTGCGGCTGCGCACAGGAGGCCGGGCCTCTCCGGCTTCGGAGCCGGCGGCACGGAACAGACCTTGATGACGCGGGCGGAAGGGTTTCCGGCAGCGCCGGGATCGTGCGACAGGAAGCGCAGGCGGCTCACGTCGCGGCATGACCGGTCAGCCTCCAACCCGTACACTACCTTGAAGTGATCCCGGGCCGCGTCGAACGACTCCGCGTGACGCTCGGGCTCGATCCGGCACACGGCCGCCACGCCGTTGCCGGATGCGCTGACGAACGCCAGCATCACCGACTCGTCTTTGGTCAACCGGTCGCGCCACTCCTCCGCGTGGCCGGCAAGGCACGGGTTGTCTGCCCCGTCGAAGTCCACGCAAAGCAGTCCCGAGTGACGCACTAGGTGCTCGGCCTTGTGGCCGCCGGCAAACTCGCCCGACACGGTTACGCACGGCAGCCCGCGCTTGAACTCCGACCGCCGCGCCTTGTCCGGCTCGGCCCTGATCCGGTTGACAAGTTCCGCGCACTTGCCTTCGCTGATCAACATGCGCAGGTCGGCCAGCGTCACCGTCTTCGGCCTGGCGTCAGCCAGCGATGCGAACATCGAAAACCGGCATTCGCTCTGAAGATCCTCGCCGGGGAACCCGGCACCTACATCTGGGCTTAGGCCGCTCATGCCTTCACCGCCTTTCCCGAAACGGTGGATGGGACACGGGTCGCCGTCTTGTCGCCGCCGGCTGCGGCGCAGCCAGAGCACAGTCGGTCGGCGAACGAGAAGAATAGGACGCGCCCGCACACGCGGCACCTAGCGAGTTTCCGGCACTTTGCGTCCGGCCGGTTCTTGAACCGGCACAATGTGTAGTGGGTGGTTGTTCCTGTCTTCATTGGCCACCCCCTTTTGACACCTGCGCGTCATCCGCGAAAGAGGCGATGTACGCCCGCAGCGACGGCAGATGGACCAGCCGCATGCCGGGCCGGATCTGTCCCGGCTGCTTGATCGCAGCCGATTTGACTTTCCCGTCCCTGATGAGCGCAAAGAGCTGCGAGCGGAAAAACCCCTCCAGCGTCTGCCCCACGCGCGGAATCCGCGCCCATTCCTGCGCCGTCGGATTGCCGACCTGCGCAGCCGTCTCGAGTACTTGCCTGCCCAATGCCATAATGAAACCCCTCGTACCGTTTCATCCGCACCTTGCGGAAACGGGGGCAGTAAAAGCCATTTGGGCGAGAAATATAATACGGGTACGCCATCCCCCATAACGGGGGATGAGAAAATTAAAAACCCCCTGCAAAAGCAAGGGGTTTGACGATATTGCCGACTGAAAAAGGGGACGGGCGGGGGACGGTTATTTTGTCCGCAGGTAACGCTTGCCGTCGGGCGCGGTCTTCACTATGTCAGAGTAAAAGCGCCGATGCTCATTCTTAAAGGCGTCTCCCGCTCGGGCAAGCAGCTTCACCCCATGCCCTTCATACGCGTCCGCCTCGATCATGCCGGACACGATTTCCCAAGCTTTCCCGCTTGGCACGGTGTAGGTCTCTTTGCCGAAAGTAAACACGGCGGGCTCGCGCCCGTTAGGCAGTTTCTTCAGAAGCAGCTTTCCACTCTTCCATCCGGGCAGGATGGCCGTCTTTGGTTGTTCCAGCCCCGCAGTTTCCGAAGGCATCTCTTTTGTATCCGCCCCAGCCGCATCCTCGGCACATCCGGCCGGGCTACTCACGGCTGCATCCCCGAGCGCAGCCTCGATGATCTCTTCGCGGAAACATTCCATCACCCATTCGCCCCCATAGACGTCGATCACGACGCCCAGCTTTATCTCGAACGGCGTGGCCCACTCCGGTATCGACAGCTTGCCGGATGGCAACGCCTGGATCGCCGCCTTCAGGATGTAATAGACAATCGCCCGGACAAAGCGGTTCGGCGGCACCGTCTCGATCTCAAGCGTGCAGGAGTGCCTCAAAAAATCGGCTTGCTGACCGTCAGGCGTATACTCCAAAGAGGGGGGAAGCTCATAATGCTCGCACTTGATCAGGCGGACCTTCTTGCCCATGCAGAACAGGAACTTGCCTCGAGGATCTTCCTCTGCGGCAACAGCGGTTCGTGGAACGGCCTTTATTGACTTTGGCCTTTTCACTTTCTCTGTCCGGAGCAACGGGCCCCGCTTTGAATTATCGCTCATGCGCCCCCTACCTTTCGGCATCACAATGACGGCGTAAAGAATATCGAATCCGGGCTGTCAGATTCAAGCGGCACTGCGTAAAACCAAATAGGGCTTGATGTAACTTCTGATGTAACTTTGCCGTTTTTTGGCAAAAATAAAGGCCAGCGATTGTTGTAAATCACTGGCCTGCAAGCGGTTCTCTCGAATTGGCACCCCCTAGGGGAGTCGAACCCCTCTTTCCAGGATGAGAACCTGATGTCCTAGCCGATAGACGAAGGGGGCAGTGCCTAAAAAATAATGGTGCACCCGGAGGGATTTGAACCCCCACACCTCTCGGCATAAGAACCTGAATCTTACGTGTCTGCCAATTCCACCACGGGTGCAAAAAAGTGGGTGTAACTATAACAGATGAACCCAAAGGCGTCAATCCGTATTTTTAAATTCTTTTTGCTTATCGGCAAGACAGTTACGCAACCATAAACCAAAAAGAAGGCTTGGATAATCCTCCCGTTTATGCAAAAATAATTTTTTATTTATTCACTTCAGGACTTCCCTATGACTATGGTATCCATAACATCCATTGACTGGGCAATTATCATTGCATTTTTGGTACTGGTGATCGGCATCGGTTCAGCTGCCGCATGGCGTTCGAACCGCAACGCGGCCGACTTTTTTCTTTCCGGACGCAGTATGCCGTGGTGGTTACTCGGCGTCTCCATGGTGGCCTGCACGTTTTCCTGCGACACACCGAACCTTGTAACCGATATCGTACGCCGTCAAGGGGTTGCGGGAAACTGGTGCTGGTGGGCCTTTCTGCTGACAGGCATGCTCACGGTCTTTGTCTATGCCAAGCTCTGGCGCCGTTCCGCGCTCGACACGGATCTCGGCTTTTATGAAATCCGTTACAGCGGAAAACCGGCAGCGGCGTTGCGCGGATTCCGCGCCCTCTACCTCGGCATCTTCTTTAACATCATGATCATGGCGACGGTCTCGCTCGCGGCAATCAAGATCGGACAGGTCATGTTCGGGCTCTCGCCCATTGTCTCACTGGTGGTCGCCTCCTTCGGCGTTGCGGTCTATGCGACGCTCGGAGGATTGACCGGTTCCATCTGGGCGGACTTCTTCCAGTATTCCGTTGCCATGGTCGGCGCATTCTTCGCAGCCTGGTACGCGGTGACCAGTCCCGAGATCGGCGG
>CAZMLC010000002.1:69280-82110 GCA_964567125.1 uncultured Akkermansia sp. | reverse complement strand
ACGCTGCTCTTCAACTTCCTCCATTATGCGGTGCGGCCCTGGCCCTGGATCATTGTGGCCCTGGTCTCGCTGATCATGTTCCCTGTCAGCTCCCCGACTGAAATTGAAACCGGCAAGGCATATCTTACGACACACCGCGAGCTGGTTGCGCAATATGAGGCGGGCGCATTGGATAAACAGTCGCCGCAGTACAACGATGTGCGTCTCATGAAGGCCCATGCGAATGGCGTCGGTGCATTGGCCAAAGCCTTCCCGAGTGTGGATGACAAGTTTCTACGCGATGATATCGCCTATCCGGGAATGATCTCCAAAATGCCGAAAGGCTGGCTGGGATTGATCGTGGCATCGCTGATTGCCGCCTATATGTCGACCATTGCCACGCATTTGAACTGGGGCTCCTCTTATTTCGTGCAGGACTTCTATGTGCGCTTTATCAATCCGCAGTGCGAACCGAAAAAGGCGGTGTCTGTCGGACGTCTCAGCATGCTGGGCTTGCTGGTCGTCTCCGGACTCGTGGCGCTCTGGATGACCAACGCGAAGAATTCTTTCGACATCCTGCTTCAGATCGGCGCAGGCACAGGCTTGCTCTACATTTTGCGCTGGTTCTGGTGGCGCATCAACGCCTACTCAGAAATCTCCGCCATGGTTGCCTCTTTCGTCATTGCATGCAGCTTCCAGTGGGTCGCGCCCCTCTTCAACGTTGAAGCGCAGTTTGCCGACGCTGGACTTTTCAACTTCATGGATTACAGCGCGTGGAAACTCGTGATCGGCATCCTGCTCACCACGCTGGTCTGGGTCATTGTGACCTACATGACCAAGCCGGAACCCGATGCGGTGCTCACCTCCTTCTGCCGCAAGATCCGCGCCGGAGGCCCGGGCTGGCGCCGTTTTGAAGCCCAGATCGGACGCGATGTGCCGGCGACCGCATGGGACGTCCCCTTCGGGATCCTCTGCATGATGCTCGGCTGCGTCGCCATCTGGTCCGCCCTCTTCTCCGTCGGTAAATTGCTCTATGGACAGACGCTGCTCGGAAGTATCCTCGGGGTGGTTGCGGTGCTCTCCACGGGCGTGCTGATGGCATGCGTGGGCAAAGTAAAACTTTCATAAGATCAACAACGATGAATCGAATTGACTATCCCTCCTCGACTTTGCGCGCGATCATGGAACAGTTCCAGGTCTACGGAGATTTTCAAAGCGCAGCCTTATACGGCAACGGGCACATCAACGACACCTATCGCGTGCTCTATCACCAATCGGGACGACCCATTCACTACCTGTTGCAGCGCATCAATCACACGATCTTTAAAAATCCGTTGGAGGTGCAGGAAAACATCCAGCGCGTTTCGCAACACCTGCTGCAAAAACTTCAGGCGCAAGGTTGCACGGATGCTACGCGTAGAACGCGTACGGTGATTCCGACACGACAGAATGCGCTGGCACACTGCTGCGCGGACGGTACGTGGTGGCGCGTCTTCCTGTTTATCGAGGAGGCGCAAACCTACGATGTTATGCAGACAACCGACCAGGCGCTCCTGGTCGGACAGGCTTTTGCGCAGTTTCAAAACCAGTTGGCCGATCTGCCTGCGCCACGTCTGCACGAGACGATTCCCCATTTTCACAACACCGTGAAGCGCTATGCCGCATTCCAGGCCGCCCTTCAGTCAGACGCCTTCAACCGTGCAAAGGAGGTCCGTCCGGAAATCGCCTTCTTCGAAGCGCGCGCTGAGCGCTGCGCACGTCTGCTGACGCGGCATGAAAAGGGCGAAATCCCCGAGCGCATCACGCACAATGATACGAAGCTGAACAATGTTCTGCTCGATACCACGACGGGCGAAGGCATCTGCGTGATCGACCTCGACACCGTGATGCCCGGCCTTGCGCTCTACGACTTCGGCGACATGTGCCGCACCGGCACAGCCGCGGCCGCCGAGGATGAGCAGGATCTCAGCAAGGTCGCGTGCCGCATGGAGATGTTCAAGGCCATTACGCGCGGCTACTGTTCAGCAGCCCGTTTCCTCGTGCACGCTGAAAAGGAGGAGCTGGCCTTCTCTGCGCAGCTGATCACCCTGACCATCGGTCTGCGTTTTCTCACCGACTTTTTATCCGGCGACACCTATTTCCGTATCCACCGCCCCAACCACAACGTGGACCGTTGCCGTACCCAGCAGCGCATGGTCCTCAGCATGGAGAACCATGCGGATGAAATGGAGCGCATTGTGGCGGAAGCCTGTGCAAACGTTTAACATCATCAAGAGGAGTCATACCACATGCCAGCCAAGAAAAAGAAAACGGTCGACCCCCGTCCTGACTGGGACACCTATTTCATGGAAATCGCACACGTTGTAGCCACGCGTGCCAACTGCAGCCGCCGCAAAGTCGCAGCCCTTATCGTTGCGGACCGACGCATCATCTCAACGGGATACAACGGAACGCCGCGCGGTGTCACCAATTGCTTTGAAGGCGGTTGCCCGCGCTGTTCCGGGACCGCGCCCTCAGGCACAAGCCTTGAGGAGTGCATCTGCGTGCATGCCGAGCAGAATGCTATCTGCCAAGCGGCCTACCACGGCATCTCGGTTGCAGGTTCCACGATCTACGTGACGATCAGTCCCTGCCTGACCTGTGCGAAGCTGATCATCAATGCAGGCATCCGGGAAGTGGTCTATGGCGGCGATTACGCATTCACCCAACAGACGGAAAAACTGCTTAAAGAAGCGGGCGTCACCTGCCGCCGCTTTAATCTTAAAAAATAAGGTTTTCAACCATGGCGTTTGACTCTGGAAGCATCAGCTTCCGCCTCTTTTATCTTACCCAGCAATACGATTCGAGTCTCATCGAGGAATTTGCCAAGCGAACCGCAGTTCCACTGGAGCAGCTGGATCGTCACCCGATCACCGGATGGGTTTCAGGCCGGCATCTGCTGGACCGTGAAATCACCGATGAAAAATGCGTCATCGGCCCCTATCTGCACGTGCAGCAATTCAAGGCGGAGAAGAAGATCCCCGCCTCGCTCTTCAAGGCCTATGTGAACTTGGAGGAGGATATCGAATTGCGTGCGCGTCAGGTCGAATTCCTGCCGCGCAAAGCCAAGGCTGAAGTGAAGGCGCGCGTTACCGAAATGCTTCTGCCGCGCATGCCGCCGACCTTGTCGGGCATCCCGCTGGTTGTGGATTTCCGCAACGACCTAGCTGTGGCAGGCGCGATGTCTGACAACCAGATCGACGCGTTTGTCATGGGGTTCAAAGAGACCGCCGGCAGCACGCCAGTCCTGCTCACTGCGGAGTCCGCCGCCCTGAAGCGCAAGCACGTCAATGCGAACGATCTGACCCCCTTCCATTTCTCGCCGGATGAAGCGCTCGAACCGCCGCAGGAGACGACGCTCGGCATGGATTTCCTGACCTGGCTCTGGTATGTCTGGGAAAAAGAGGGCGCTGTCCATCATCTGCCGGATGGCCGCGAATTCGGTATCATGCTCGAAGGCCCGGTCACCTTCTTCCGCGAAGGACAAGGTGCGCACGAAGTCGCACTGCGCAAAGGGTTACCGCTGAACAGCCGCGAAGCCGGCACGGCGCTCCTCTGCGGCAAGAAGCTCAAGCGCGTCAAGTTCACGCTCGCTGTGGGAGAAGAGGTCTACGCCGCCACCATGGATGCGGACTTTGCTGTCCGCAGCTTGAAACTGCCCAAAGGCGAACAGGATACACCGCAAGGCAAGTTTGAAGAACGCATGCTCTTCATCGAAACCTTCTGGACCGCCTGGATCGCGCTGTATGATCGCTTCCTCGATGCGCGCACCAGCCCTGAAGCATGGCCGAAGACGCTCAAGAAAATGCGCGCGTGGATTGCCGAGTTTGATGACAAACAAGCACACGCCTATGCAGAGTGATCCCACCAGTCCTCAGGGAACAGCGCGTCTTGTCTTCGGAGAGATTGAACTGATCATTCAAACTCCGAACGACCTGGATGCCCTGCTCGACACCGCCGCTGAACACGCGCCTGACGATGTCGATGCGATTCCCTATTATGCCATCCTGTGGCCTGCCGCGTATGGTCTTGCCACCTATCTGCACCAGCGTGCAAACGATGTGCGCGGCCATACCCTCGTTGAACTGGGGTGTGGCTTAGCTCTGCCCTCGATCCTGGCCAGCCGTTTAGGTGCGCAGGTCACAGCTACCGATTTTCATGCCGATACGGGTCCCTGGGTTGTACAGAACGCCAAAAACAACGGCGCGGAGCTATCCTTCAAGCAGCTGGACTGGAATGCGTTTCTGCGACCGCAAGGTCCGCGCAGATCGCAGCATGACTTTGTCGTCGGCAGCGATTTGCTGTATGAGGCGAAGCACATCCCCGCGCTGATCTGCGCCATTGATTCGCTCTGCGCGCCGCACGGCGAGGCCATCATTGCAGATCCGGGCCGCAACAATCTGCCCATTTTCTGTTCCGGTATGGAAAAGCTCGGCTGGCGATACGAATTGATCCCGATCGATGAGATTTTCGTCTGCCGTTTTCAACGAATCTAAAGGAGACCGTCATGCGCCTCTTCGATCTACAAGTCAATGGTTATCTGGGTGTCGACTTCAGCAGCGAAACGCTGGATGCCGCGTCGTTCCGCGACGTGGCACACGCGTTGATTGAGCACGGCGTGACACTCTTCCTGCCAACAGTGATCACGTCATTCGAGGCCTGTTATCAGCGCAACCTCGCGATCCTGTCCGACGTGCTTGACCACGACGAGGAACTGCGTGCGCACATCCCGGGATTCCACCTTGAAGGTCCCTTTATCTCGCCCGAGCCCGGCGCGGTCGGCGCACATCCAGCGGCGGCCGTTCACCTTCCGGACTGCGCCTATTTTGATCGCCTCAACGCGTATGCCAAAGGTAAAATCAAACTGCTGACCCTCGCGGCGGAACGCCCGGGTGCCGCAGAGCTGGTCCGCCACGTACGCAGTAGAACGTGCGCGGTCTCCTGCGGTCACCAGCTCGCAACAGCTGCAGACCTTGCGCGCTGCGCCGATGCAGGCGCCCAGGCCTTGACGCACTTCGGCAACGGGATTCCGAACACCATCCACCGCCACAACAACCCGCTGGTGGCAGGCCTCTGCGAACGCCGGCTCTCCATCCTCTTCATTCCGGACGGACACCATCTTCCCCTTGACTTCCTGACCATGCTGGCGCGCATCATACCGACCTCTCAGCTGATCGCGACCTCGGACGCGTCACCGGCTGCAGGGCTTCCGCCCGGGCGCTATCATGTTCTCGGCAACGACGCGATTCTCGAAGCCAACGGGAAATTGCACAACCCTGAAAAGCAATGTCTCGTCGGCTCCTCCGCCACACTGGTCGAGTGTGTCGCGGTTTTGCAATCGCTCGGCTGTTTCAGCGCGGCTGCGATCGAGCAACTCTGCTGGTCCAACCCGCGGACGCTGATCGGGCTCAACGCGGCGGATTACCGCTTCGCCGGCGATTGATCCTGCAAACGGAACACCGCGCGAACAGGAAAGTGATCAGAGAACCCCTGAACGTAGGTATCACCCACCTCTTTGCTGCGCACGCGCCGGAACGGAATCGGCGCGCCAGTCCGCGAGACGTGCTGAGGGAAACGGTAAACCTCATACCGTTCCATGGTCCAGGGTCCTGCAAGCAGATGCCGTGAGACGCTGATCGAATCAAACGAATTCCATTTCTTACCGGGCGAATAGTAATAACTGCCGCGCTGCGCCTCCGCAAGCGATGCAGCAAGGTTATACAGCAGATAGCGGCTCCCCGGCTTCATCACATCGTCGGTGGCAAGCCGGAGGCCTGCCACCGTTGTCAGAATCGCGGAATCGACTTGATCGTTGAAATCGCCGGCCACGAGAATGGCCTGCTGCGGATGCGTGGCGATTTGACGATCGACCTCGGCCTTCAGCGCCAACGCCTCCTGCGTCCGGATCGCATCGCTGGCCGCTTTCTTTCCAAGCTGGGACTTCCAGTGATTGACCATGATTGTGACCGCAATGGGGCCCATGCGAAAAGTGCCGATGGCTATATCGCGCTGTCCCGTAACGGCGGAGACCCAATTGGTCGCGCAGGCCGGTTCCCGTGAGAGGATCGCGGTATCAATGCCGCGCGGATCCGTGCTGTCGCGCTGGATGATATGCGGAAGATCATACTTTTCCTGGTGCTTGAGCGTGTACACCAGCTCTTTCAGCACGCGCCGGTTCTCGATCTCGACCAGACAGAGCACATCCGGCTGCATGGCGGCAATGACGCGCGCCAGATTTTTCAACTTCATAGCATAACGGCTCGCATTCCAGCGCGACGTGCCGAGCGGCGTGTAGGGATCATCGCCATCGTTATTCGGATCATTTTCGATATCGAAGAGGTTCTCCACATTCCAACTGGCCACACAAAAACGATTCGTCTCCGCATTACACCACAGGACCAAAACCATGATTCCAGCAAAAACACGACTCAACAGACTCACTTATTTCTCCTCCACAACGCGGAATCCGACATCATAGACGCGCTGCCACGGCTGATATGAAACGCAAAGCGAGGCCGTCACCTGCCGCGGATGCGTTGCAAACGATCCACCCATGGCAAGCGCACGCCCCTCTTCATCGCACTCCGAAGTCCACTCCCAGACATTCCCGATCACATCGTACAGCCCATCCACCGAAGCAGGGAACTGCTTCACAGGCGCACTGACACGATACCCATCGACACGATTTGTATCCGCCCAGCGCCACGGGAGCACAGCTCCGGAGGGAAGCGCCCACGGCGCATAGCGCTGCACGTCGCGGAAACACCGATCCGCCAGATTAGCTGATACGCCTAAGGACTGCTGCGCAAAGGCGCGACGCTCCGCAAGGGTCGGCAGACGATATTTGCGTCCGCTCTTCGTACTCAACCACGCACAATACGCCGTTGCTTGCTGCTGCGAAACGCGCACCACGGGCTGTTCGTCCGCAGTCATCGGAAAACCACGATCCCGTTCGCTGAATTGCAAAAAGTCGCCGACCTCAATTCCGCTGTCGTGCTGCGGATCAAATTCACGGTATTCGCGGTTCGTCACCTCTGTCGGCGCAACCGCGATGCGCAGCGGCAGCGCCGCCGGTGCACCTGCCACCTGCTGCTTGCGCGTCGCAGCGCGAGGCGGAGCAATCAGGTGCGACGGCGTAAATGTCGACCGCCAGACACTATCCTCGACATCTTCGTCAATACCCGCATAGCGCTTCAGCAGTTCCCTCCGGCGCGCGGCAACCTGCGCCGTGCGATTGGTTCCGCTGATTTCACTCCACGTGCCATGTGCAGGCGTATTCAGATCAATCCACGTGTTGATGCGATCCCACGATTCAACATCGAGCACCACGTTCTGATGACCGCCTTCCAGCAGCTTGACAAGCTCCGTGGTCGAGGCGTGAAACTCATACGGCATCAGCAGATGCATATCGCTTTCCATCGTGTGATTGCGCACATACTGCTTCAGCGCAAGATACGCGGGCGGGAAATGTGCTGCCTGATAGTAACTGTCGCGGCCTTGCTTCTGCGCATCCGGACGCTGCGAGAAATCGGGACAGTTACTTTCAGAACCGTCATGACACCGCACGCAGTATTTATCCAACACAGGCTGCACTTCGCGATTGAAGGAAAAACCGCGCGTCGGGCCATACCAGGGACGGATTTTATCGGGCGGCCGGTTCATGGCGTCAATGCGGTGAGCCGGCGTGGAACTGTTCAGCGGTTCGTGGCACCCCACGCACGTCTGAACCTCTCCCGGCATGGACATCACCCAGCTGCGCATGAGCTGAACCGCGCGTCCGTTTTCATCGAGCGGTTGGATCATGATCGGCGTATTGGGCGGAACTTCAAAAAAGGCGGAGCCATCCGCAGCCACAGGGACCGTGCCGAGGATACGGCGCACATCCCAGGGGCCGTCAAGGCCGACGCGATCCACCTGGCCGCCCATGTTGCGGTACGAATAGGCATACGTGGCTAAGCGAAGCGAACGGATCGTACCGCGCGGCACACCCGCAAGCCCCGGACCGCCATAGATATCCACGATCTTCAGATATCCGGGTTTACCCTGCGCCAACTGCGAGGGCAGTACAGGCGGACGCGGCTTAACCGCAAGCACGGTCGGTTCCAGAAAGGCAACGCCGGGCTCTTCCAGCAGCAGCGTAGCATTATCGAAGAGATCCACCAGATAGAGTCCCCATTGCGACTGCGCATCGCGCTGCATGGGCACAACAAAATAGGCGCCGCCCAGCGGTTCAGGCTGCAAGTAGCGCGGCCAGGATTGATCAACCAGATGATCCAGGATTTTCGCTTCAACCGGCTTCCCGTGACCAGGAATGCGCTGGACCACGCCGCTCGTCTCAAACCTTCCCTTGGAGGGATCGAACAGGATGAGTTCGCCCATACGCGCCAATCCGTGATGGCCAGAAACCACACCGACAACGCGGTGCGGTTCATCGGGGATCGGCTTGGCATAGAAGATCGCATTGGGCCAGTACGAATTGCTGCCGTAGAATTCGCGCTGACCAGAACCGTCTGGATTCATGGTAAAGAGGATGCGCGCCACATAATGCGGAATATCGCTGTATTCCCACCGCAGGTAGAGCACGCGACCATCCGGCAGCATGCGCGGATACCAGTTGTGCTCCTGATCAAAAGTCAGCCGACGGATCCCGCTCGCATCCTCGCGATAGAGGTGGTAGATATGCGACGAACCGCGCACGCAGGGTACACCAATCATGGTCGCGGTCGACAAAAAGAGCGTCGCATCGTCAGCCAGCCAGCATCCCGCAAGGTTGTCCACATCGAGGTCCGGAATCTGCGCACGCTCAATAAAGCGATCAGGCTGCGCAAGATCGACCTCATAGACGCGCATCAGCCCCTGCTCATTCTGCGATGAAAAGAGCAGCCGCCGCGCGTCCCAGTGCAACGAGAGCTCGCCGAGGTAATCCGTGGGACGCCGCGGACGGATGCAGGGCTGCACCTGCGGCTCGCCGCGTTTAAACGTGGCGATGACGATTTCGTTCGTCAGGTGTTTGCGCACGCCGCGCACATTATCCCAGTTGTTCGGCAGCGCTAAATCAGCAAGATTCCGTTTAATCAGCAGAAAGCGCGCATCCTGCAACGCGGGCAGCGCAAGCAAAGCAGCGCGCACTTCGCTGATCAGTCCTGTGGCAACCGCCACGGCTGCCGCATCCGGTTGCTGGCGCAAGCGCTCGAGCGCCGCAGCACGTCGCGTGGCGAGCTGAGCTGGAAGGGCAAACGTGTGATCTGGCCACCGGCGCCGCATATCGGCAACCGCATCTTCGACGGCTGCGGGATTGATCGCCTCGAGCGCCTGCCGTGTGCGTTCATGCTGCGCGCGGCAGGGTACGACAAAACCTCCCAACACGAGGCCCAGCACGATCCATCCCTTCATTTTCCCCTCCCTTCACATTGCGACAGCTCTTTCACTGTCCCAGCCATTCCAAGCCCCGCGCGTTTTTACGGCGCGAACGCACCAGAAACGCAAACAAGATAACCGCTGTAAAATAGAGCGCGACCTGCACGGGCGACCAGCGTGCGATCTCCAGATTCATCCCCGGGCACGCGGCTGTCCCTTCTGCACTCCACACCATGATCTGTGTAAAGGCTCCCGCGATCTGGTTAAAGAACGCTGCAACGGTCAGACTAAAATAGCTGACAGCCATACCAACGCACCCTGCAACAACAACGATGAAGGAGGCAGGCGTGATCACTAAATTGGCAAATAATCCGCCTGGGGTCAAGCGTCCGAAATAATAGGCGGTCAGCGGAACAGAGACCAGCCAGGCCGCCAACGAGACCGCCAGCACATCGCTCACGTAGCGCACGAGCCAGTAGAGCGTGCGCCAGAGCCAAAAGCACAGGCGGTTGCCTGCGCTTTGATAGAGCAGGCTCCGCTGGTCAAACCAGGCGCACTGAAAGACGCGGCGCATCTGCACAGAGAAGGGTTGCACAAAGAGCACGAGTCCCAGCATCACGGTAAAGGAGAAGAGCGATCCCGCATCCACAATCAGTGCAGGTTTAATCAGATGCACGATCAGAGCGGTCAAGGCCAATGCCGCAACGCCGTTGGGACGGCGACCGAAAAGCGGTGCGAAGAAAAGCACAATCGCCATGATGCAGGCGCGAATCGCGCTGGGACAGGCGCCGCTGATCACCGTATACACCACCAGCAAGGGCGCTAGAAAGAAGCCCCAGTAGAAACGCGGAATGCCGAACAACCGGATGATCGCGATCAGGAACGCCGCGACGAGTGCGATATTCATTCCCGAAATGGCGAATACGTGAATCGTCCCTGAATTGGAAAAGATACGCTTCATGTCCGCGGGCATCTCGTGCCGCGCCCCTAGGAGCATCGCCTGATTGAGCGCGGGGATCGCGCCCCACGATTCAATGCCAATCGCAACGCGATGGATCGCCTGACGCCGCAGATAATCCAGACGAACATACCAGGACTCAGCTGAAGCAACCGCCAGTTTTAGCGAACGCTTTTCACCTTTCCCCGACGAGAGGCGGACCTCCGTCAACCCGTTGCGCAGCGGACGGATTGTCACTTTACCTGAAAGCCGCCATATTTCACCCGGAGCCGGCGCAAACGGTTTATCCTCAAGTCCCGCATACCATTCGACGCGGACGGGCAGATAGCGAATCGGGAGCGGCGCTGCCTCGTTCTGAATCGTGCATTCATCTGCGTAAAACGTGTAGCGCGCCGCCGCACCGCGCAGGGGTTTCTGAATCACCTCCAACCCCACGCGGACTACGCACGCATGCGTACCCGTGAGCGATGCAATGCGCTGCGCCTCGTCGCGTCGTCCGTTGGCATCGCGCCAGGCGCGCAGATAGCCCACATAAAAAAAGAGACCGCACATCAGCAGCAGGACCGCAGCGGCTGACGCAGCACCGCGTGCTGCGCGAGCGCGCAACGTTACGGCGATGCCGCCCGCGCAAAGAAAAAAAGCACCCAGCACGGCAAAAGCCATATTCGCCGGCTCATGCTGCACGAAAAAGCCTCCACACAGTCCCAGCACGAGACTGGTGGAGGCGAAAGCGAGGGGCTGTTGCGCATATCCGCGAACAACGGCAGCCCATCCACGCTGGATAATTGCGCGCATCTTACTGAAGCGTGATGCGATAGGCGAAGGCGCGGCCATCGCACTGGATGCGGAAGGTTGCGCCGTCCACGGACCAGGCCGGTTTCTGCGAGTTCTCCGAAATCGGATCAATCACGGCAACCTCCTTACCTTTTAGATAGACCGAGCCGAAGACCTCCAGCGAAATATCCGCGGCGAAGGCGCGGCTTCCAGGAAGCGGAATCAAATCCCACACGTAGTCATCAACGCGCACAAGGCGAAACGCGCCATCCGTTGAAATGGCACCGAAATTCACCATCCGTCCCAGCACATTCACGCCCGACAGCGCGAGATCCTGATTATCCTCGGAGACGTACGTTCCCGATGCAATCGTTCCGTTTTGGCGGGTGACGCGCAGCATACCGGCTTTGATGCGCTGCGAGCCGTCCGTCGTACCGACTAACGCGAGGCGATCACCATGTTTCGGACGATAAAACCCATAACGCACGCGATACGTCTCTTCCGCGCGATCGACAGGCACATTGATTTTGATGACGCACGCATAGGTTCCGGGCTTCGCAAGCGATGCCGGGTCAATGGGCAGACCTGTCTGAAAGGCGATTTGCTCGCCCTTCGTCACTCCATCGCTGCACATATGGACAAAGGGATGATACCCCGTCACTGGTTCATGCACCTTGATTTCAACGTTCACTTCGAAGAGGCCGTTGCCGATATAGCGTCCCTCTTTCACACGCGACTCGACTTTGACGGCGCCCGTCGGATTGCTCAGCGGTCGCGCGTCGACAAAGAAGGCCTTGTCCGTGCGCGCAAACGCCGCGCGCTGTCCGTCGATCATGACGATCCCCGCTTGCGCGGAAGGCGTCTGTACGTAGAACCCGTAACGCGGCAGCTGCTTGTTGTCGGCAACGGTCCAGACCTCATTGCTGCCGCGATTGACCCACACCGTGCCGCCGTTGCTGAAGGTTGTTTTCTGCTGATGGATCGTGGAGCCAAACTGATGCGTCTCAAACGTTGCACGCGCAAGCGCATCGCAGACATCGTGCAGCAACCAATAGGTCATCACCGTGCTCCGGGAGAAGGGTCCATGGCACATCGGATTGCGGCCGCCCATCACCGTGTTGGAAAGGTAATCATCCGAGCCATAACCGTGCAGCTGGTTGTTGCCATCCTCATCCCAAGACTCGGCGGCATAACGCGGTCCCAAACCGCCGGCAAACAAGACCATCTTCCCGTGGGATGCCATATCGTGCCACGGCGTACGTTCCGAGTCAGCAAAATCAGCGAACCAGCGTTTCGCGCCGAAGTGATCCGACTGACCGGCATCGAGCGAACCAATCAACGCATCCGTACCGGCCTCGCTGATCATGGTCGAGCCGGACTTGAGGAGCGAGCGGCTGGTGTCGAACGCATCGCGCCAAGCCTGCTGGGTCTCCATCCGCGGATGGAAGGTCCCCTCACGGTCATAGTAATCAAAGGGTGCGATCGCGGTAAAGACATCAATGAAGAGCGCATCCGGAGAAAAATTCCTGCGCATGAGACGCATGTTCTCTTTCAGCCACGGACGGAAGGCGTGCGGCGCCCAGCGATAGCTCAGCGCACCGCGGCCCTTGTTATACCAGGCGCGAATGGGCTGACCCTCCTCGCTAAAGCAGATATGGTCGTAACTGTAATCCGCCGCATCGGGATAGAAGTCAATGTAGTTATCGTGCGGACAGAAGAGCAT
>CAZMLC010000002.1:29783-69180 GCA_964567125.1 uncultured Akkermansia sp. | reverse complement strand
ACGCTGGAGGCGCGACTCATGGATCGCATGGTCCGGGAAAATATCGCACGCCTGCAGCAGGCTCAGACCATTGGGATAATCCACTCCGATATGGCGCGTCGACAGCATGAAGCCACCGCCACTCAAGCGGAAGTCGCCCGGTTGCTCGACCACATTGCCGAAGCCCGCATAAAAACGCCCGACCTTTTCCGATGCAGCCCCGATTCCCAGCTTGGTGAACCGCGGCGCACCGCGCGCATCGGGCGACTGCCCTGGCAGCGTCCAGGCCATGCGCAACGCACCGCCATCGACCTCAAAGCGCGCCCGCGCCGTCAACGTTCCGGATGAACTGGAGATCACGTGGTCGACGATCCACGCGTTGCGTTTTACAGCGGGTTTGACCGACGAAACCGTCTGCGCAAACTCGGCAGTACCGATGCGCGCATGATCGATCTCGCAGACAAAGCCGCGATACGTCAAGGCGCGCTCCCCATCGGAAAACGCCAAGACGCCATCCATCACGCCTTGCGACCCCAAGGCGAGGGCAGCACCGTACACAGTCCCGTTGACATTCAGCCGAAAGGCGCCGTTCCCCCGTTCTGGTTTTTCGCGAACCGCGGCGCGGGCCTTTTGAACCGCATGCGCCTCGCGCATTTTCCATTCAGCTTCCGAAACGACAGCGGGCGCAGGCCCGACGCGCAAACAGGGATTTCCCCAGAACGCCGAATCGCACGCGGTGTTGTTCTTAGGACCAGGACCACTCCACAGCGAAAGCACGATCCGTTGCCCCGCGTAGGCGCTCAGGTCGACGGTTGCAGGCTCCCAGCTCTTCGCAGCGCTGAAGCGCGTAAAAAGTTCGCGCGATTCACCCTGCTCGGTGCGCACAAGCACTTTGAATTCGACACCATCACTCAACGGCTCCTGCGGCGCTGAATCGCGAATCGCGGTATTGAACGAGACGGTAATCGGCGTGATGGCGGGCAGCTGGAGCGTATACTCATTCCACACACTTCCAGAACCGCCGCGATAGGGAGGATGGATATTGAAGCCGCCCATCACAAGGCCGTTGCGCGCCGTACTACTCCGCGCTGAACAAGCGCCGCTTACCGGATCGGAGGCGGAGAAGTGCGCGCCCAAATCCGTCGTCCGCCCCGCATGATTAATCCGTGTCAGCCACGGAATCTTATCGAGCCGGACAACCCCTGCTCCGGACAGCGTCGTCGACGTATCGACGGTTTTCTTCACCGCGGGCAGCGAACGTTTATCAACCATGAAGAGTGCAATCGGATGGAGTTCCAGCTCCTGCGTGCCAACGCGGCCGATCAGACGCGCATGGACAGGGTATGCAGCGGCCAAGACTGAAGCACGCGGCTTAGCCTCGCATGCAACAACGCGCTGCTGGCCGGAAGCCAATTCGATTTTGATTTTCGCCGAAGAGACCATCTCCCAGTCGTCATTGAGCCAGAACGTGACTGTGCCTGACACTGGATCCTTGGCTTCATTTTTCACTGTCGCCGTGAACGTCAGCGGCTGATCTGCGGGGACCTGACGCAGATCCACGCGTTCGACCGTGCTCTTATCGGGGAAGTCCGCCAATGTCAGCGTCACCCCCTGCTGCGTATCACTCGGTGGTAAATAGGCCCAAACACTGCTGAGACATACGGCACATGCCATATACACGATCGTTCGCTTCATGAACAGTCCCTCGAATGATGATTATCCCCCGTCTGAGCGTACGGTTGCAGCTCAGTCATCTACATTCGCACGCAAAATGCTTGCGGCAAATATAAATATTGGAAGAAAGTATAGCATGCCTAGAGTGGGACAGCAAGGCGGCTCTTCAGCAAACACTGTCGCACCGCGCGTGTAGACACGGGGTATGAAGAACACATAGCAGGAACGCGCCGAGGTCCTAGAATTCGTCGGGCACGTCAATGCGGATCGTCCGGCTCTTCATCAGGTTGATCTGCTCCTTTTTCAGCGAGCGCGACTCCGCATCGTGCAGTGTACCTGGATCCGAGAAGAAGGGCACTTCAAAGGTCCCTCCGCATGACGGGCACTCCGACGACGTGCCGCACATATCCGTGGTCGCCTCGATTTCCTGGCGACAGTTCTTGCAGCGGAACGAAACAAAACGGCTCGAACTGGCCGACGAAGCAGGCTTTTTAACCGCGATCACCGATTCCTCGCCGCTCGCGCCGAACAGATCAATGCGGATCGTCTGATTTTTTTGCGATTGCGCGACCTTCCACGGCTCTGTAGCAGGCACGTGCGGCACAATCGGTGCAACAATTTTGGGTGTCGGCAAAGGGCGATGGAGCGTCCCCAGCTCCGACTCAGCCGGGATCACCACCAGCTGGTTACACATCGGGCAGTTGGACGACATACCAACGGCCGCATGCGGGGCCTCAATCTCCTGTGAGCAGTTCGTACAGCGGAAGGAGATCGCGCTCGAAAAATCATCGATCACCACAACCTCCTGCGACAGGCGTGTTACCACAGGTGCGACAGGATTAATCGCTACTTTGGCTCGTTTCAATGGACGAACGCGCAGCGCCTTATGCTCAGAAATGAGAAAATTTTCTCCATTTTGAGGATTTCGCATCTTGCGCGCTTTGCGTAAAACAAGGTCAAGTCGGCAAATATCCGGAATCGTAAACCCCTGAGTGGCTGCCTCACGATAAGCAATTACTTTCAGCAAATCGAGCATTTTTCTTACAGATTTCTGCGTTATCCCCGTTGTTGTTGCGATTTCACGGATCAGCGTTGCCTTGGTATACGTCGTTGAGCTCATAAGATTTCACCCTTGCTTTAGTGTGTTTTATATTAAATAAGCATATTTTATGCCATTCACCCACTCACTTTCACACAATGCGATAACACGTCTCTTTAAATTGGCACTTTAAATGCTTAAGAAATCCTGCTATACTGGCGGTGATTTAAATGGGAATTGGTATGAAGTTCTGGTTTGGCAAAAAAAGAGATGACAACACGGAAAGCGATTCCGCACTGGCCGTGCAGGAAGCGCTCCGTCCGTCTGTTGCTTTTTCGACCACGCCGGGTGCTGACATAATCGAGGCGCAGTCCTCATCAGCGCCTGCCGCAGCAGCATCGTTTCAGCGCCCCGGCGAGGAGGCTGAACGCGTTGCGCCGTTGCGCTCCGAACCTAACGCCGCCGAAGCTGTTGCCGCGTCGCCCGAGCCACGCCCGGCGGATCCGCCCACTGCACCGGAAAGCCAGCCAGCGCCTGCCACGATTGTCAAACTGAAGGCGATCAAAACACCGCCGCCGAGCGCGCAAGCGAACAGCCATTCGGATCAGCCGTCCTTTGTGCAGCGTGTACGTCCTGATCTCGCAGCGCAACCAGCCACGCCGCAGGCAAGTTATGGCTTCAAGGCGCGCGAACCGCTCCCCTCATCCGCCGCCTCCGACGCCGCAGTGCCCACGCAAGACGAGCTGAGGGCAATCTTGCGTCCTAAAAACAATCAAAAGACGATTTACGATCAATTTCTAAACGGTCTCTACGACCTCGTGATCATTGTTGACCGGCATGGCCATATCGTGGAGTGTAACCGCCGCGCGGAGACTATGCTCGGTTATGCAAACCGGGACGACACCTGGGATATGCCGATCAGCACGATCATCAACGGCATGACGCCGCCGCTTTTTGAACAGCTGAAACAATCGCTGGCCTCCAATGATTACGCCATGATCAATTCACGCTGTGTCGGCAAAGACGGCACTACGTTCCCCTGTGAAATCGGCGTCAGCAAGACCACATTCAGCGGAAACAACATCGTCTTTTCGATTCGCAATTCGGAACGGCATCAAGCCCAAGAGATCGAAGCACGTCAGCAGAAACAAGCGCTCGAACTCGCCTTGGCGCCGACCTTTATCTGCGCACCGCAGGATGGCACCTTTGTCGCGGTCAATCAGGCGTTTCTTGATGCCTTCGGCATTCCTACACGCCAGGCTGCGCTGGATATCACCATCTTTGATTTAATGCCCAACCTACGCGAGCTTTTCACCAAAGCCACAACAGGCACCAAGGTTCACGAGAAGATGGAGATCGCCGCGGCCGCCGGCCAGAACATTAAGATCGAAATCGTCCTTGCGCCGGCTTTTGCGTCGAACAAGACCATCCACGCGGTGATCGGCTCGCTGTTGCAGATTTAATTGTCTGACATCAGGGCCGTAGATCCTGTAACTGCATCTCCCATACGTACGTACCCTAAGATAACGCGCCGCGTATTCAACCCATTTATTTTGCGCGTGTTACGGCATCACGTATGCCCTGAAACACGGAAATCAGACTTGAGAAAACGCGGTTGATCCAGTATAGTAACCATTCACTTAACACGCATAAAGAAAATCGATTTTGAAGAAAGGAAACTGACGTATGGGTATGTTTGACCAAGTGAAGCAGGCGATGCAGATGCGCAAGGATGCGAAGCGCATTCAATCTGAGATTGAGGCGATTACCGCTGAATACAGCAATGGCGGTATTACCTGCGTGGCGCGCGGCGATTTCACGATCGTCTCGCTGAAGATCTCCCCAGAGGCTTTGAAGGAAGTTGTCGCGGGCAAGCCCGAGCGTTTCGAGACGATGCTGAAGAACGTCGTGGACGGCGCATTGAAGTCCGTCAAGAAACAGACGCAGGAAGCCATGGCCAAGATGATGGCAGCCGGCGATCTCGGCTCCATGTTCGGAGGTTAATCCATGGTTCCGCCGGTTGACACCTTGATCCGCGTCCTGGCGAAACTGCCCGGACTTGGACGCCGATCGGCGGAGCGTGCTGCACTCGCCCTGATTCGCAAGCCCGACACGCTGCTTGATCCGCTTGTCGAGGCTTTGCAGGCTGCGCGCGAGTCAGTCTGTTGCTGCCCGATGTGCGGCGGTTTTACCACACGCGATACCACGCCCTGCAAGCTCTGCACCGATTCGGCGCGCGATAACAGCCTGCTCTGTGTGGTCGAGGAGCCTGCGGATATTGTCGCGATTGAACGTTCAGGAGGCTTCAAAGGCCGCTATCATGCGCTGATGGGGAAACTTTCGCCCGCGCGCATGACCGGCAGTTCAGAGTTGCGCATCCAGCAGTTGGTCGACCGCGTCAGTGAACAAGGCCCAACGGAGATTCTGCTCGCCCTGAGTACGGATATGGAGGGCGACATGACCTGCGGCTACATCTGCGAACGGCTCAAACCCTATCCTGTCCGCGTCACACGACTGGCATTCGGGTTGCCGGCGGACAGCGGCGTCGGCTACTCTGATCCGCTGACGCTCAAGCGCGCGATTCATGGTCGCCAGGATGCGTCGATGACATAAGCAGTGCCGACGCGATCTGCTCAACCGTATCAACTGCGAGCGTATACCGTGAGGTGCGCAGCTGTCCAAAGCCGAAACGGCAGAAACACGTCTGAATGCCGGCATTGCGGCCAGCTTCCATATCGGTGAAATGATCGCCGATCATCCAATCCGACGCATCGAGCGTTACGCCCATGCGCGCCGCAGCGAGACGCAACGGAGCCGGATCCGGTTTCAGCTGCGGGATCTCTTCGCCCCCGACGATCGCATCAAAGCAATCGGCAACTCCCAGCCCTTTCAACAGCGGCATCACGCAGGGCGCAGATTTGTTTGTCACGACACCGAGCCGCCATCCAGCCGCCTTGAGTTTCCGCAACGTCTGCTCCATGCCAGGATAGAGCCGCGTCGTATCGAGCGAGTGATTCAGATAGTTGAGCCGCTGGCGCGCGCGCAGGAGTTCCATGTGCGTCTGGGCGAATTCGGGAATCGCACCGCGAATTAAAAAATTGACCCCTTCACCGATGTGCTCGGCGACCTGCGCAACAGGCAACGCAGGTAAATTAAAATCCTCGCGCGTCAGGTTAATACCGTGTACAATATCAAGTCGTGAGTCGATTAAGGTGCCGTCTAAGTCGAACAATGCTGTCTTCATCGGAACAGCATACCACAACGGGCCGGGACGGAAAAGACCAAGCTTATTTTGCCAACAACGTATGAACACACAACACCTTGCACGAGAAAAAAGCATACGCGTAAATGTCTGGACAGGCATGTTCATCAATATTGCCTTGATGAGTATCAAGTTTATTGCAGGCTGGGTGATGGGCAGTCGCGCCTTGGTCTCCGATGCCGTGCACAGCTTCTCCGACTTTTTCACCGATGCCATCATCCTGCTCGGAGCGCGTTTCTGGTCTGAGCCTCCGGACATCAATCATCCGTATGGGCATCGACGCATCGAAACGCTAACCTCGATTATCGTCGGGCTCACGCTCACGCTCGTCGGATTCTATATTGCCTGGGACGCGATTCTGGCATTGACACGAGAAAACACACACGAACCGCCCGGCTGGCTGGCCTTCTGGGTCGCGCTTCTCTCCGTCATCACGAAAGAGACCCTCTACCGCTGGACCGTGAGTGTCGCGCGCCAAACCGAATGTCTCGCGCTGCATGCCAACGCCTGGCACCATCGCTCCGACGCCTTCAGCTCGATCCCGGTCGCCATTGCGATTGCCGGCGCACACCTGATCCCGAGCCTCCGCTTCCTTGACAATGTGGGCGCCATCATCGTGGCGGCACTGCTGATCCAGGTCTCGTATCGCATCGTGCGTCCCGCCATTGACGAGATCTCCGAGATCGGCGCGCCGCGCGATCTGATGCACGACATCGAAGTGCGCGCGCGCAATGTGCAGGGTGTCCTGGATGTCCATGCTGTCCGCACCCGCTACATTGGCTCGAAAATGCTGGTCGACATGCACATCCTCGTCGACCCAGCTCTCACGGTCGAGCAGGGACACGCCATCGCCTCGCGCGTCTGCGATGAACTGCATAGCCATGTGAATAACATCGTCGAAGTGCTTACGCACATTGAACCGTTTGGTATTAAAAACACGAAAAAAAGAGAACATCTCACCCTGGACGCCTGACCATGAATTCCTTGCTCAAAACTGCGCTGCTCATTACGTTGACATGTGGACTGATCGTTTTCTCCGGCTATTACCGTTCCCGTGATCTCGACAAACGGCCCATGCACGGCGATGAAGCAAACCAGGCGGTCCGCACCGGTATCCTCCTCGACGAGGGACGCTATCATTACGATCCGACCGACCATCACGGCCCCGTCCTCTATTATGCCGCAGTCCCGTTCTGCACATGGTCAGCGTCCTCTTTTGCTGAAACCACGGAACAGAATTTCCGCTGGGTACCGCTCACGTTCAGCCTCATCACCCTGCTGCTGATGCTCGGACTCTATTCGCCTGCGGGGCACGCGCTCTTCCGCAATCCGGTCGGCGTACTCACAGCTGTCGCGCTGACCGCGCTCTCGCCGGCCATGAACTACTACAGCCGCTTCTTTATCCAGGAGAGCATGTTCGTGACCTTTCTAACCGGCATGCTGGTCTGCGCCACCGTGTACTTCAAACCGCAGGCCAACAGGCGTCAGCGGCTTTGGGCGACCGTGGGCTTCGGCGCCTTCGCCGGTCTTGCGGCGGCAACCAAGGAGACCGTGGTGCTCTCCGTCGCTGCCGCGCTTATCGCCCTGCCCCTGACCTGTTCGTTCTCCACCCTACGCCGTGCATGGTCAACGTCGTATGCGTTGCTCGCACTCGGTGCCGCGGCAGGTGTCGCCGCGCTCTTCTTCTCCTCGTTCTTCACCTACCCGCAAGGCCTCTACGATGCGCTCTTCTCAACCGTGAAAGCCTATTTTTCACGCGCCACGGCTGTGCCTGAACACCAGCATCCCTGGCACTTTTACCTCGCCTTGCTGTTCGGCTGGAAATATGGACGGGGTCCGCTCTGGACCGAAGTGGGGCCGCTGATTCCGCTCATCCTCATCGCGCTGGCCAACGTCTTCGCCTACATCCGGCGAAGCGTGAAGGCGACGGATCAGCAAACCGTCTGGACCGTCTACATCCTGCTTTACACCGTGATCCTGACTGCACTTTACAGCGCCATTCCCTACAAGACGCCCTGGTGCATGCTCGCGTTCCTGCATGGCTTCATTTTGCTCGCCGCGGTAGGTGCGGATCGTCTGGCGCAGTGGCTCACAACACAGTCCGCGTCAAAAACCCGCTATCTGGTCGGCCTCGCGTGCGTCATCTTCGCACTCGGCATCGCACGTTTTCAGCTCACCCAGTCGGACCGGGCCTGCTTCCGTCTCGCCGCGGATCCGCGCAATCCGTATGTCTACGCGCATACCGGCATGGATGTGCTCAACCTCGTCGCGGAAATCAATCAGCATGCGGAAAAAGCGCAGGGCTTCAAAACGCCGATCGCTGTGGCAGCCCCGCCGGCTGACACATGGCCGCTGCCTTGGTACCTGCGCAAATATGAAACCATCGGCTATTGGCAGCATGCTGCCGAGATCCCCGCTGCATTTAAACCCGCGATCCTGATCGTTGCCGCGGATCAAGGCGATGTGGCGGATCAGCGTTTCGGCGCAGGCAAACAGGCGACCTTCTACGGCATCCGTCCCGGCGTCCTGCTGACCGCCTTCCTGCCAAAATAAACGCGGCGTGCAGAATCTGCACGCCGCGCAACAAACCGGATCACGCGCGTTCGCCTGCTACGCGATTTCCCAGCCTTTGCGGTAGGTGCGTTTCAAGTAGCGATTGGCCTCCTCGCTGTTGGTGATGCGCATCTTCTGGGCATCCCACTGCAACACGGTATCCGGCACGCGGACCGCCACTGTACCGAGCAGGATCGCCTCGGTCATCGGGCCCGTACGCTCAAAGAAGGACTCGTTCTTGGCGACGCCGAGACAGCCGTCGATGAAGTGATGGTAGTGGTTGCGGCGCTCCACTTTGGGACGCTGCACGGCCTGATACTTTTCCTTCGGAAGCAGGATCGGTCCGCCCTGATGCGGCAGGAACATGGCGCCCTCGCTGCCGATCACCAGCAGGTTCTCTTCGGGATACTTCTCAAAGCCCGCCTGCTTGGCCAATGCCTGCGCCTCGTCCGGCGGATAAAAGGCGCCGTCAAACCACTCGGCTGTAAAGGGTTTTCCACCGCTGGCTTTGTTCCCCGGGAAGACCCACGTGATGTGCTGGCCCTGCGGCCAGGTATCCCCGCGACGCGCAGGCGAGGTTTTCCAGCTTTCCTGGACCTCAGCCTTCACCGAAATCGGTGCCTGCAAATCAAGGCCTTTCCACGCTGCATCAAAGATGTGACAGCCGATATCGCCGGACCAGCCTGTACCGAAATCTTGCCAGGAACGCCAGCGGGTCGGATGATAGATGTTCGGCGCATAAGGACGTTCAGGCGCTGTCCCGATCCAGAGATCCCAGGCCAGCGTGTCCGGAACCGGCTCGCCTTTTTCCGGCCGCGGCCCCAGCAGACGATAGACCTCTGCGCCGGTGCGGTTTGAACAGAGATAGAGTTTCTGGACTTCACCGACAAGCCCCGCCTTCAACCACTGCACGCCTTGCAGATCGCCCGCACCTGATGCAAACTGCGTACCGAGCTGCGTCACGACGCCCGTCTGACGCGCAACATCGGACATCAAACGGCACTCCGCCACATCGTGACAAAGCGGCTTTTGGCAGTAGACGTGTTTGCCCGCCTTCATCGCCGTCACGGAAATCAATGTGTGCATGTGGTCCGGTACCGTCACATTCACGGAATCGATACGATCACCCTCCTTGATCAGCAACTCGCGCCAATCCGTGTAGCAGCGTACACCCGGAATCTTTTCCGCAGCCTTGTTCAGTCGATCGCGATCCACATCGCAGATCGCGACGACCTGTGTCCGACTGTGCGAAAGAAAATTGGACATATCGCCATAGCCCATGCCCCCCACGCCGATGCACGCATGGTTGATCTTGTCATTTGCACCGAAAACGCGTGCGCGACTGCCAAAGAGATTCGTAGTAAATAACCCCGTTGCAGCAAGGCTCGAGGCCTGCAAAAAACGACGACGATTCATAATTTACCCCTTCATGTAATTATTGCTAAAAAGAAGTATGGGGAAGTTTTATCCGATTGTCAATCGTCGAGTCAACGAGGCGAATAAAATGCCATTGTTCCCGTCGCTTTCCTTGACACATGCCATCCACCTATTGCACAATAACAAACTTAATCCGTGTCGGTGTCGCCACGCACACGCGCAGCCCACCGCCCGTTTTTCGCATCAGGCGAACGAATGTAATGAGACGCTCATTTATGCCACGCACAAAAAAAGAACTTGCCGGTTTATCCCTGCTAGGCAACGCGAAAACGTCCTACGCGCAGACCTATGCCCCGGAGGTGCTGGAAACCTTTAACAACAAGCATCCCGACACAGATTACTGGGTTACGCTGACCTGCCCGGAATTCACCTCGCTCTGTCCGCTCACGGGACAGCCCGACTTTGCGAATCTGACCATCCAATACGTGCCTGACAAACGTATGGTCGAAAGCAAGTCCTTAAAGCTCTATCTCTTCAGCTTCCGCAACCACGGCGACTTCCACGAGGATTGCGTCAACATCATCCTCAAGGATCTTGTCCGGCTCATGGCACCGCGTTACCTCGAAGTCTTCGGCGATTTCAATCCGCGGGGCGGCATCGCGATCAAACCCTTTGTGAATTACGGCAAGCCGAAAACGCGCTTCGCAACCCTCGCGGCGAGTCGGTTTGCGCAGTACCCCTTCCCAACTGTTGCGAGGTCGATATGAACCCGGCGATCGTCGTCTTTTCCGGCGGCCAGGACAGCACCACCTGCCTCGCACTCGCCATCCGTAAACATGGACAGGAGCATGTCAGTTGCATCACGTTCCACTATGGGCAGCGCCATGTACAGGAAGTGGAAGTCGCCAAAAAGCTGGCGGCATCGCTCGGGATCCGGAAGCACCATATCGTGAACCTCGATAATTACGCCGACCTCACGCGCAGCGCCCTGCTGGACCCGACGCTGGCCATCACGGCTCAGACTGCGGATGCGCCGCCCAACACGGTGGTGGATGGACGCAATATGCTCTTTCTGCTGCTTGCTGCGGTTGTGGCGAAACGCGACGGTATTCACGACATCTACACCGGTGTCTGCCAGACCGATTCGAGCGGCTATCCCGACTGCCGCGACACGTTTATCAAAGCCTGCAACGTCACACTCAATCTGGCCATGGATTACAACTTCCAGATCCACACCCCGTTGATGTTCCTGAATAAGATGCAGATCTGGGCCCTCGCCGATGAACTCGGCATGCTCGAACGCATCGCGAACGAAACGCTGACCTGCTACAACGGGATTATCGGGCCCGGTTGCGGCAGCTGTCCGAGCTGCCACCTGCGCCAGCGCGGTTACGACGCGTATCTGAAAACGAAATCTTCACCATGCGTCTAATCATCCTCACGCTTTTATGTGCAACGTGCTGCCTTGGCGCAAAGCCCAACGCGGCATCCAAGAAAGTGCCGGTTCCGGCCTCGCCCTGCCAGGCGATAACCGCGTTCGGCAAGCGGTGCAAGAATCCGGCAGTCAAGACTGAGCTTTTCTGCCGTCAACATCTGAATCAGCGCAAAAAAAAGGATGAGCAGGCCGCAGAATATCCGGAAGGCATGGTCGAATGGATTGAGGAGTCGCACACGATCCAGAACGGCACAAACGGCGTTTTCGTCGTTGACGAAACAGGCCGCTGGATTCGTTTGGCAGGCATTGCCTCGGACAACCGCACCCTACCCTTTATCCGCACCTTTTGCGGAACCAACAGCGTAATCTGTGAATATGACGAATTGGAAACCAAGTCAAAAGGTCGCCGTGTTCCAGCCTCGGCCTATATCCGGATCAATGACCAAATGCTCAACGTGGAGCTGATTCGGCAGGGCTTGGCCGGCTGGGACCCCGCCACCTGTTCGCAGCGTTACCATGACACCTTTGAGGCTGCGGAAAACGAAGCGCGCAAAAACAAGCGCGGCTTTTGGAGTGAATAGCTATGCTCACGATCACCAAACAATGCACCTTTGATGCCGCCCATATTCTGACGAACCATGCCGGACAGTGCAAGAATCTGCATGGCCATACCTATCGCCTGATCGTCGAGGTCGGGGAAAAGGAAGCGTCCCATGACATGGTCATGGACTTTAAGGATCTGAAGAATCTGCTCCACGAAGTGATCCTCTCGCGCTTCGACCACGCCTTTATCTACGACGAAACGAGTCCCATCGAATCCGAAATTGCTTCGCTGATTGAAAAACACGGCATGAAACGCATGCCGCTCCCTTTCCGCTCAACCGCTGAAAACATGGTGCGTTTCATCTTCTCAGAGCTGAGCAAAAAGATCAACGTCACCTCGGTCAAACTCTACGAAACCCCGGACTCCTGCGCCGAATGCAAAGCCGTGTTGCCCCCACAGTAAGATCCCTATGCGTCTGACGTTTCCTTCCGAACTTCCGATCACCGCCCACCTGGATGAAATCGTTCAGGCGATCCAGCACCATCAGGTCGTTATCGTCTGCGGCGATACCGGCTCCGGCAAGACCACGCAACTCCCCAAAATCGTCCTGCGGGCCGGACGCGGTGAACGCGGTTTAATCGGGTGCACGCAACCGCGCCGTCTCGCGACCTTGGCCATGGCGCGCCGCGTTGCGGATGAGTTCGGCTCGCAACCCGGCGAGCTCGTCGGCTATCAGCACCGTTTTGAAACCAAGCTTTCCGATGCCACGCGCATCAAGTTCATGACCGACGGTATCCTGCTCGCGGAGACGCGCCATGACCGCCTCTTCCGCAAGTACGATACGCTGATCATCGATGAAGCGCACGAGCGCTCGCTGAATATCGATTTTCTCCTCGGCATCCTGAAGCTGACCTTGCCGCGCCGGCCTGACCTGAAGCTCATCATCAGCTCGGCCACGCTCGATGTCAAACGCTTCTCGGATTTCTTCGACCATGCCCCCGTCATCTCCGTGCCCGGACGCCTCTACCCGATCGAGACGCGCTGGCGTCCTGCGGAAGAGAGTGACGATGTTGACCTGCCCCGTCAGATCGCGAATGCGGTCGACGAACTCGCTTCCGAAAATGAAGGCGACATCCTGGTCTTTCTTCCCGGCGAACGCGATATCCGCGAAGCCACGGAGGTCCTGACAGGCCGTCGTCTGCCGCACACAGAGATCATTCCGCTGCTGGCCTCGCTTCCGGCAGGCGAACAGCAGCGCGCCTTTAAGACCTCCTCGAACCGCCGCATCATCCTCTCGACCAACGTCGCGGAGACCTCGGTGACGCTCCCGGGCATCCGCTCGGTGATCGACTCCGGCCTCGTCCGCCTCAGCCGTTACAATCCGCGGACCCAGGTTCAACGCCTGCAAATCGAGCCGACCTCCCAGGCCAGCGCCAATCAGCGCAAAGGACGCTGCGGACGCATTGCGCCCGGCGTCTGCATCCGGCTCTACAGCGAAGAGGATTTCGCCAAGCGCGATGACTATACGCCGCCTGAAATCCTGCGCTCCAGCCTGGCGCAGGTGATCCTGACCATGATGGATCTCAAGCTGGGCAACATCGAGGATTTTCCATTCATCGACCCGCCGTCGAACGCCGCTATCCGCGAAGGTTACCGCGAACTCGCCCTCCTGCAGGCTATCGAAGAGGTCGAAGAAGGCCCGTGGCCGTGGCGCTTGACCTCGCTCGGGCGGCAACTGGTGCGCCTGCCCATTGAACCGGCGCTGGCACGCATGCTGTTCATTGCCGACCACGAGGCTGCCCTGGCGGATACGCTGACGGTTGTCGCCGGTCTGGAATGTGACGACCCGCGACGCCGCCCCATGGACAATCAGACGGACGCGGACAAATGCCATGCGCAATTTCTGACACAGAACTCGGACTTTTCCGCCATGCTGCGCCTCTGGCGCTGGTATCGGGAGAAGAATGAGAAAGGCTCACAGAGCGCACTGCGCCGTCTCTGCAAGGAGAATTATCTCTCCTTCCCGCGCATGCGCGACTGGATCGATCTGCGCGAGCAGCTCGAAAAGCTCTGCAAGACGCTGATGCTAGAGGTGACCTCCACCGCTGGCGGCGAAATCGGCCTTCACAAAGCGCTGCTCGCAGGCTTGCTGGCCAATGTCGGCCACCGCGATCCGGAGACCAATGACTACCGCGGCACGCGCAACATCCGCTTCTCGCTCTTTCCGGGATCCGGGCTCGTACGCGTCAAGCCCAAGCGCGAGGAGCGCCAGCCACCGCGCGCAGCCAAAGGCCCGCCGCAGCTACCAACCAGCCGCGACTGGATCATTGCCGGCGAACTGATTGAAACGTCCCGCCTCTTTGCGCGCACGGCCGCCTGCATCGATCCGCAGTGGATCGAACCGCTGGCGCGTGCGCAGTGCAAATACAGCTACCACTCCGCGCAGTGGGATCCAGCACACGGCTTCGTCCGCGTGCGCGAACGCGTCACCTTCTACGGCTTGGTGCTGGTGGAGTCGCGCATCCGCGATTTCAGCCGCATCAACCCCGCAGAGGCGCGCACGATTTTCATCCGCGAAGGACTGATTCAAGGCGCACTTCCCGCACCGATCCCCGCAGTCATCACGAGCAATCTAAAGCGCATCAGCACCCTGCTCACCGCTGAAGCCAAGACGCGCGAGCACGGCATGCTCTTCAATCCCGATCTTGCCTTCGCCTTTTACGACGCGCGCATCCCGGCGGAGACTTGCAGTGCACAGGCGCTGCGCGCATGGCTCAAAACCGTGGATCCCGCAGTCCTGCTCATGCGCGACAACGACCTTCCGCCCGCACGCGACCTTACACATGATTTCCCCGACTCGATCGTGATCAACGGCAACCGTCTAGCGCTGACCTACCGCAATGCGCAGGGCGAGTCGGACGACGGCATCACCTGCACAGTGCCTGCCCATCTGCTCAATCAGGTCGCGGCCTGGCGCAGTGACTGGCTCGTGCCCGGCATGCTCGATGAAAAACTGCGCTGGTTGCTGAATGCCCTGCCCTCGAAGATCCGTCGACTGCTTCTCCCGTACGATGAAACGCTCGCACAGTGTCAGACGCGGCTGCACCCCGGAAAAAGCGTCCTGACGACGGCCTTCGCGGAGGCCATCTACGCCGTGCGCGGCATCCGCGTGCCCACAGAACAGTGGCGCGACGATGCGCTTCCCGACCATCTGCGCATGCGTTTTGTCGCGTGCGACGAGGCGGACAACGTCCTCGGATCAGGACGCAACATCGATGCACTCGCCAAGCTCTTTGGACAACAGAACACGCCGCCATCCGCGCGCGATGCGCAGGCGCAGCGCTGGCAACGGACCAACATCACCCAGTGGGATTTCGGCGACCTTCCGGCGCAGATCGATGTGGGCAAGGCCGGCTGGCCGATTATCCACTACCCGGCGCTCGTGGACAAGACCGACAGCGTGGCACTCCAGCTCTTCGCTGAGGCAGGCCTGGCGGCTGCCACGCACGAACGCGGCGTCTGCCGTCTCGCCGCGCTGACGCTCGGCAAGGAGGCAAAGCGCTACTTTGCCGCGCCCTCGCTGCCGCGCGACGCGCAACTCTACCTGGCCACACTGGAGAGCACACCCACTGCGCTCGGAGAAGAGATCGGCCGCTGCACCTTCCGCGAGGTGCTGATCGAGAATCGTCCGGTGATCCGCACGGAGGCACTTTTCCGCGAACGACTTGCTGAGGCGAAGCCCCAGCTCCATGCCGTCCACCTGACGCGTACGCGCATGGTTGCGGCCCTCCTGCAGAGCGCCAGCGAACTGACCACGCTTTTGTCGCGCACGCAACTTCTGGAGGTGACGCGCGACGATATCGAGGAGCAGCTTGCGTGGTTGATCTTCCCCGGCTTTGCCGAGAACATCGCCACGCCGCAGCTGAATCACCTGCCGCGCTATCTGGAGGCGATCCGCATGCGCATTGAGCGCGCCAAGACCAACCCTGCGACGGATCTGCGCAAGCGGGCGGAGTTCGGACCGCATTGGCAACGTTACGTGGAGTTTCTCGACAAGGACCCGCGGCCCTTGCACGATGCCTGCGCACTTCAGGAGTACCGCTGGCTTGTTGAAGAATATCGCGTCTCGCTTTTTGCGCAGGAACTGCGTACGCCCGTCGCGGTTTCAGCCAAACGGCTGAACCAGCTCTGGGAGAGGGTTGTCACGCCGACGCGCTGAGCGATCAATAGCGCTGACCGAGCTTTTTGAGCGTCGCATCGAGCGTCGGATAGTCAATCGCCTGGACAGCCTGCTGCGTATCAATCGCCTGCGCAGCCGCCACAGCGGCGCTCTGACCCAGAATCATGAAGACCGGCTCCATGCGGATCGATCCGTAGGCGATGTGCGAGCTAGACATTGCGACGGGAACAAGCAGGTTCGTACACTCCTTGACCTGAGGCGTAATCGCGCCGTATGCGATCCGGTACGGCCCCTTGGTGGAAACGCCGATATCGCCCTCATTCTGCACCCAGCCCGCGGCGGTGATGTAGCGCTGGACATGGTGCGAATCGAGGGTGTACGATCCCATACCGATCGGCTGGGGTACCTCGCGCTTATGCAAGACATCGTTTTCCGTCATCACGTACGCACCGATCATGCGGCGCGCCTCGCGGATGTAGAGCTGATGCGGCCAACCGCCGTTATCGGTAAACTCGTCCTTGGGCAAGCCCCACTGCGCGATCTTCTCGCGGATATAGGCGGGCATGCGCGGATCTGTCGACGCAAAATAGAGCAGTCCCTTCTGATAATTTTCATGCGCGCGGATGATCTGCCGACGCAGTTCGTAGCTGGCTTCCGGATAGGCGTAATTCGCACCGATATAATCCGAACTGAATGCTCCGTGATTGTTGGTATCGGTCTTCTTGTTGGGAATCAGATCGAACTTCTCAAAGAAATCCAGGCGTCCGCTCGCGACCAGTTCGCGCACCATCAGTTCGTAATTAAGCGGATCATAATTTTCCGGTTTCGGAAAGGGTATGCGGTTCTGCGAATCGCACGTCATGCAGACGCGGAAGCAGTAAGCCTGCACGCGGTGGTCGCCCTCGCCGGTCTTGCCCGGCGGTTCCGCGGAGACATTCGGCAGAAGGCCGCTCGCGGGATCACCCGGCGTGCGGTACGGCGAGACGTTGGCTTTAAAATAGTGCGCATGGTGATTGTAGTGCTCCAACTGGACACCGTTGTGCGCTTCCTGATAGACGGCGTTCGCTTCGCGCCCGACATGGTAACGCACACCAGCCGCGGCCATCAAGTCTCCTTCATAGGTCGCATCGATAAAGACCTTGGCTGCAAAACAACGGCCATCCAACGTGCGGAAGCTTTGAATCTGCGCACCCTGCTTGCTGAGACCGGACGTCCGATCCAGCCACGTTGACCGATACAGCTCGACCTTGCTTTCACGCAGCCAAGCTTCAAAGACCTGTTCGGCCACATGCGGTTCAAACAGCCACTGCGTCTGATCCTTATCATTGCGCGCCTTTGTGCCTTGTCCTTTGATGTGCCGGAACGCGTCCATGGTTTCCTGACGCCACGCGCCCGGTTGCGCATAGTAGGTATAGATCCGCTGATAAAACTCGCGCGACATACCGCCGATGGAATCCGCCTTGCCGGAATCGGTCCAGCCGAGTCCGCCGGAACTGAGTCCGCCCAGATGTTTATCCGGCGAGACGAGAATCACGCTTTTACCGAGACGCGCAGCCTGTACCGCGGCGACAACGCCGGCTGAAGTGCCGCCGTACACGATCACATCCGCAGAGCAGACCGTCTGTTCTGAAAAATGTTTGCATCCGGTTGCCAGCAGCAACCCGCACAGGAAAACCGTTGTTGTACGTCTCATCCGACACCTCCTGAAAATAAAAAAGCCCCGGCCCTAAAAGTAAGCCGGGGCATGAACACTCCTTAGCGCTGGACGCGGGCATTGCCCTTCCAGATGCTCCACACCTGCGCTTCATCAGCAGGCGTACCATAATCCGTCAACAGCGTGGTGGCCAATGCACCGCTGGCCCAGCCGAACTGCAGCCACTTCTCCGGTTCCCAGCCCTTGAGCACGCCGTAGAGCAGGCCGCCGACAAAACCATCGCCGCCGCCGATGCGGTCGAGCACCGTGATTTCGCGCGGTTCAACCACATGCCACTGCTTATCCGCATACATGATCGCGCCCCAGAGGTGGCGGTTCGCATCGACCACTTCGCGCAAGGTCGTCGCATAGGTCTGCGCGTTCGGATAGGCTTTGCGCACGCACTCGATCATGCCCTTGAAGGCCTCGATCTGATCCTTGATATCCTTGCCGCCCGCCTCAGGCCCCTTGATGCCGAGACAGAGCTGGAAATCCTCCTCGTTGCCGACCAGAATGTCTGACACGCTGGCGATTTCGCGGAATGCCTTGGAGAGCTCCTTTTCGCGGCCCTTCCAGAAGGAGGCGCGATAGTTCAGATCAAAGGAGATCTTCGTGCCGTATTTTTTCGCTGCGCGCGCCAATTCCAGACAGAAGGTGCTGGTCTCAGGCGAGAGCGCGGCGATCAGACCGGAGAGGTGCACAACCTGGACGCCCTCTTTCTTGAAGATGCGTTCCAGATCGAAATCCTTCACATTCAGGGTCCGGCCGACTTCACCGGCGCGGTCGTTCCAGACGCGCGGCCCGCGGGAACCGCAGCCGCTGTCCGCAATGTTGAACTGGTGCCGGTAACCCCACGGGCCGCCCTGTTCCACTTCAACGCCTTCATAGTCCATATGCCGCGCACGCAGGCTATCCTTGATGATCTGCGCAACCGGGCTGCCCTTGACAAAGGTCGTCAGCACCTTGACAGGAAGTCCCAGATACGACGCCACATTTGCCACATTGGTCTCCGCGCTTGTGGCCTGCATCATGAAGGTACCGCCACAGTGAACCGGCTGGCCATTCATGGGGGTAATCCGCACGCCCATACTCGTGGGAACCAGCAGCGCATACTGACACTTACTTTTCAGCTTCTTTGCCATACATGAAATCCTAAATTGATGGTTTATACGATGGCGATGGTTATATCAAACCACCCACCTTTCGTCAAGGCAACGCCCGCTTCGGCAACACGCCCGAAGCCGCCTCCACGGAAATCCTATTTCTTTGCAGCAGCCGGCGCATCGGGCTGCCGTTTCACGGAAGCATGGATATGCTCGCCAGAGCGTCGGGGCTTCTCGTAGAGGACAAAATCAAAGCCCGCCTGCCAGGTCAACTTCGCAAGCTCGCTGAGCGAGATGTTTTCCACCGTGAGGTCAATCGCACGGCCCTCGCAATGCAGCGAGACCGTTGTGTGAATCGTGTTCTTATCCGTGTGCCGGTAGGCATCGTGGATTTTCAGTTTTCCCTTCTTTTTCTCAACGAGGTTCACCAGGCGTTTCAGCGGGACTTCCATGGAGCGATGGATCAGATGGTCGTCTTCCTTGTCCTCGCGCATTTTTGCATCGGAATTAAACCAGACCCGCTTATCCTCGAACCGGACGAGATCGCGCTTTTCATTAAAGGTCTTCAGATCAATCGCCCCGACGTTGAGCGACTCTTTTCCCCTGGGCATATTGGAGTCAGGGGGGAATGCAGCCGGCGCAGGGCGCACGGGATTAAACAAGTCAGGGGCCGGAGCATCCTGTTGCTCCGCAGTTTTCGACTCCTGCTGTTCATCAGCAGTCGTCGGCGCAGAGCTCGAACCTGGGCGAAAGATGAAACAGAGCAACAACGCAATCACCAAAAGGACACCTGCCACGATCATGGCTGCTCGCATCCAGGCATTGAACGCACCCCGCTCGCTGAAATCCGAGTACCGTTGCGGCGGCGGAACTTCTGTTAAAACCGACATACAAAACTCCTAAACACTCACGAATGCCCTTCTGCGTCTTCTTCCGTATACAACGCTTCCGTCTGCGCGTTCGCTGCTTCACTTGTTCCTAAAATTTCCTGCACAGCAGGCTGATCAACCGCGACGTCAGCACGGGCTTGCTCGGGAGCAAACAAGGATGCGTGGTCCGGTTCCTGCGCCTTTTTACGCTCTTTACGATGGACCGCATTGCGTTCGCGCGTGGAAGAACGCTGCAAGGTAGGATCCAGTTCGTTCAGCTCTTTCAGGTTCTTTAAACCAAAATGATCGAGGAAGGTCGCGGTCGTCCCGTACAGAAAAGGCCGTCCTGGGAGGTCGCTCCGACCCACGATGCGGATCAGATGCAGTTCCATGAGCGCCTTGACGATATGATCGACCATCACACCGCGTATGGATTCCATTTCTGATTTCGCAATCGGCTGGCGATACGCAATGATCGCCAGCGTTTCCAGTGCCGGGCGCGAAAGACGATTCGGGCGATCCACCTTCAGCAGATTGCGGACCCAGCGGCCGCACGCGGACTGCGTCTGGAAGCGATAGCCCCCATTCAACTCGACCAGATCAAAACCGAGTTCGAGGCGCGACAACTCCTTCGCCATGCTCTCAATCGCATCGTTGATCTCGCGCGGGGAAGCCTCGGCAAAAAGTTTCAACGTCTCCTCGCCTTCAGCCGCACCCTCCGCAACGCCCACGAGGCAGGCGCGGATTTCATCGACCGTCAGCGGACGATCGGAACCGAACAACAGGGCGCCGACAATTTGCTGTAAGCTCGACGCCATCGGCAATTTTACTTCATCAGGCGATGCCATAGGCAGCTTCTCCTACACGTGAAACAGGTTCCGTTACAAGCGGCGCAGGCAGGATGACGATCTCATGGAAGGCATCGTTCTGCTGCAACATAATACGATGCAGGCGGATCAGCTCCAGCAGCGCAAGAAAGGTCACGATCACCTCACCGCGCGGCGATTCCGGCTTGAAAAAGGAGGAGAACCGCACATGGTGCTGAACCTTCATCAAAGCGTCGATCATCTCCATCTTATCTGGGACTGACCAGCGGATCGTCTCCAGATGCCCCAGAGGCTCCACGGGCGCACGGGACAAAACCTCCTGAAACGCGGAGAGTAAATCAAACAGCCCGATATCCCCGAGCGCCTGTCCGGCATCGGCCGCTTCCTTTTCAAAGACAGGCCCGTCACCGCCATAGGCAAACGCTTCGTGCTGCATCACCTCGAGGTTCATCAGAAAGCCTGCGGCATCTTTGAACTTCTTGTATTCGATCAATTGCCGCACCAGATCCAAGCGCGGATCGACCCAGTCCTCGTCTCCATCATCCTCATTGCTGCGCGCCTCGACAGGCAGCAGCATGCGGCTCTTGATCATCATCAGGGTCGAAGCCATGACCAGGAACTCGCCGGCGATATTGAGGTCCAACATGCGCATCACATCCAGATACTGCATGTACTGGCGCGTGATCTTCTCGATCGGAATATCATAGATGTCCACCTCTTCGCGCCGGATCAGATACAACAGCAGATCCAGAGGGCCTTCGAAGACCTCCAGATCGACCTTGTAATCATCCGCCAGCAGCGTTTCAACAGACATTGTATTCCGTTTCCCCTGACCTTAAATGCCCACGGCCTTGCGCGCCTTGTCGAGCGTCACGGTTGCAGCTTCGCGCGCGCGCTCGGCGCCCTTCTTCAGCACCGCTTCAACATAATCCGGATTTCTGGCCAGCTCTTCGCGTTTGGCGCGGAACGGCGCAAAGGTCTCTTCGAAAATCGCGAGCAGCGCTTTTTTCGCATGTCCGTACCCGTAATTGCCGCCGCGGTAATTCGCCTCCATCTGCGCACGCTGTTCAGGCGTCGCAAAGAGTTTATAGAGCGAGAAGATCGTGCAGGTCTCAGGATCCTTCGGATCTTCCAGCCCCTTGGAATCCGTGACGATTTTCATGATCTTGTTTTTCGTCTCCTTGGGATCGCCAAAAAGTTCGATCGTATTGTTGTAGCTCTTGGACATCTTCTGCCCATCCAAGCCCAGGATCACCGAGACCTCCTCAACGATCGAAGGCTCCGGAACCGTGAAGACCTCGCCGAAGGTGTTGTTGAATTTGATCGCGATATCGCGCGTCACTTCCACGTGCTGCTTCTGGTCGCGTCCCACGGGCACAAGGTTGGACTGATAGAGCAGAATATCCGAGGCCATCAGCACGGGATAGGCAAAGAGCCCGTGCGACGGTGCAAAGCCCTTGGCCAATTTATCCTTGTAGGAGTGGCAGCGTTCGAGCAGCCCCATGGGCGTGACGATGGAAAGCAGCCAGGCCAACTCGTGGACCTCGGGAACATCGCTCTGCCGAAAGAAAACCGTACGCGACGTATCGAGCCCGCACGCCAGAAAATCCAACGCCACGTCCCACGTATCCGCCAGCAGGCGCGCAGGGTCATGCACCGTTGTCAAGGCATGATAATTGGCAATAAACAGATACGCGTCACCTTGATCCTGAAGCTGAAAGGCCTGCTTCATCATGCCGAAATAATTTCCCAGATGCAGCTTGCCTGAAGGCTGGATGCCAGACAAAATTCTCATTGTTCTTCTTCCTTGTTAATCGTAAACGACAGCGCACCTTATTTTTTCGGCGCTGCCCAAAGCACCGCATTCGCCATGATCTTGCGGACTTCAGGATTGAAATAGATCGGATTCGTCTCATGTCCGATCTGCAGATAGAAATAGCGTCCCTTGCCGACAGTCCAGCAATAGCCCATCTTCGCAGGCTCCCGCGTGCCGTCCTTGTGCACCTGGATACCCATGAGCGGCACCTCCGTGGTGGGCGGCACGAGATAGGGATCGGAATAGCGCTCATCGTTAGCGACTGTAAAGGACGCGGCAACACCCTTGCAGATCGGATGATCCGGCAGGGCAACGGTAACGACATTCTCTTTGTTGTCGCACTTGTATGCTGAAAAGCTACACGGGGTTCCCATGATTTTTTTATTGGGTTTCGCGAAATGCGCGGAGTGCGAGGCAATGAAGCCCATGCCCTGCTCCTTGACGCGCTTTTCAATCTTTGCGACCAGCGCATCGCTGACCTCGCCATGCTTCTTGTGTCCCCACCAGATCAAAACATCCGTGCGCTCCAGCAAGGAATCGGGCAGCCCTTGATCGGGATCCTGTAAGCTCGCACGAACGACGTACCACGCATTCGTCAGACCGGACTCGATCAATCCACGCGCAATCGCGCCGTTGATGTCTTCCGGATACACCGAAGATGGTGCGGTTCCCTCAGACCAGACCACCACGGTCTTCATTTCATCGGCCCAACAATTCCCTAAAAAACCAGCGATTGCAACCAGCAAACAGAGATACTTCATGCCTTTATTCTCCACAGGTGTTTAGCATTCGATTGAATGCTCTTTGACGCATAAAAGTATAGAATGCGTAGGAGGTGAAGTCAATCGGCAAAAGCCAAACAGGCCTTTTCGCTGTGCGAAAAAGGGCCTGTCGGCATACAGAATGTCTGCAAAATCCGTTTAGGATTAACGTAACAGCAGGAACGTACCCGTGCCGGTCGTCGATAAGGTTTGCGCAAGCGGGTCGTAAATCAGATTCACGCCGAGCAGCTGCTGACCATTCAGATAGATCGTCCAGGTCTTCAGCTGCTCCGCATCGACGAGCGCAAGAATGCGCAAGGGAATGGTGACCGTCTTCCCGGAAATCACGGCATTATCCAGATAGAGCACGCCGTTGGGCGCAGGCACAAACTTCGTGATCGTGCCGGCATTCAGGCCATCCACGCGCAGCTGCTGGATCGGGATATTCCCGACCACGCGCAGCGTTGCACCGGACTGGACATTGACCACGACATTGGAACCGAGAACCGTTGCCGCGGTAACGCCGTTCGTGGGTGCACAAGGCGCACTGAAGGACAACGGCTGTCCATTGTTATACCACGTATACCGCGGCAACATGGATTGCACATACTGATTTCGCTCATCGGCCATCTGCCACGTCATGCCATCGCGGCTGGACTCCACCGACCACGTTGTCGGATCGCGGATCTCCTGATCGTTGGCTGTGCAGATGTTGTAGCTGACGATTTCCGGCGTATTGGTGGGCAACCGCATCACAACCGTGCGCCACGACGCGGGGTTGGTCAGCGAAAGGGACGTGTTGACCAGACACCACTTCGTCCCGCTGTTCGCATCGAAAATTTTGCTGACTGATTCTGCACCGTCGGCACCGCCAACCTGGTAGGCGACTGGACAGGCGAACTCTCCCGGCTGCAATCCCGCGACATTCGTGCCGCGATCCGCAAGGTTCATATTGCGCCGGATTCCATCCGCACTGTAGAGCGCGAATTCACTCAGCTGCGTCACGTTGGTTGGCTGATAAGTTTCCTTCATCGTAAACCGGAACCACGTATAAGGCGACTCCGCATTTACTTCCAAAACACCTTCCTTGACGATCAGATCGCCACTGAAGTCTCTGGCCTGTGCAATGCTCTGCACGCCCTTCCCCTGGACCGTCAACGTTCCTGACCCAGACAACGCGCCTGCAAATACCGAGCGATTAGTCGTTGTAACAGTTAACTGGGCCTGATTGATTTCGACAGTACCAAGCCCCATGACTCCGCCGAGCGCGACAGCGGTCTGGTTAACGACAAACGTGCCGTTACTCTGGAGCGTAATCAACGGGTTTCCGCTGATCAATTGGCCCTCTGACGTATTGCGGGAATCGACAGCGATAAACGTATTCGTGAACCATTCGTTGCGTAGTGATGTAACGTTCTGATTGGTTCGCACGTCTAAATTATAAAACGTCACATTGTCCCAGCTCCCCTGCAAGCGCCACGCGGTCGGATCGCGGTCGGACCCATCGTTCGCAGTTCCCCAGTTATAGCCAACAATCGGTTGCATGGCCGGATACTTGAGTGTCACCCACACGCGCTCCCGGTCCGCAGCACTCCGACCCAAATTCGCGCGGAAGTCCAACCACTTGTTGTTCGTGTTGGAGCCGCTGGCCGGTTTGACGCCATCCACCGCTTTTTCAGGTGCTTCGCCGGATGGAAACGCATTGGAGGCGGGCGTCGTACCATATCCACCGGTCAAATCGTAATACAGTGCGCTGCGCGCAAGGGTAATGCTGTTTGTCGCCGGGCCCAACAGCTGGATTTCCGAGAGCTGCATCGAATTGGCGGATGCAGAACGGATATTGTCCACCTTAAACCGGTAATGCGTATATCCGGTCGCGCGCTCGGCAACAACGCGGCCTTCTGAAACAACAAGGTTATTCGAAAGCACGTCGCGCCCGCTGAGCGTCAGCGTTCCTGCGCCCACCTTATTGATTACGACCGGTCCACCGCCGATCAGCGAGCGGGTCCATGTGGCACTTGATCCATCCGCTAATACACCGAGCGTGCTGATGCGGCTACTGCCATTGCTGATAACCCCGCTGCCCGAAAGGCCGTTGACCTGCTCGTTAAAACCATTGAGATTGAGCGAGGCGTTGGTTGAACTCAGAACGACATTGCCGTATCCGTTGCCGTCTGGAAGCTGGTTATTGGCCCCGAGCATCAATGTGCCGTCCTCGACAACCGTATCGCCGGTATAGGAGGATTCGGAAAGGATATAACGTAAAACGCCGAAACCGATTTTTTTGAAACCACCTGCGCCTGTCGCAATGGTGCGCGCATTGCTAGAAGGGGCCCGAAACGCAATCGTATAGCCTTGCGAATCGAACGTAATATAGCGCCCGGTAGGAGCGAAAAGCCGCAGCGTCGCATTCGAATTGCTGGCCTCAAGAAAATAGTCTTGGTTCCACCGTGCGCGGACAAGGCCGCCATCAAAGAAAACCGTACTTTGCGCCGCATTGTATTTCTGCAACTGCGCCGTCTCAAGAATGCCGTTGGTATGCAGATTGATGATGCCGGAGACGACATTTTTCAACGCCGCATTGGTGGTAGGCCATTCGCGGGTAAACTGCGTCATGTTGGCCGTTACAGTCGCATTGGTCACCGTGATTTCGGCTGAAGGATAGTACGTTTCAGTTGTATCATTCGTATACCCGTTTGCCACAAAGAGTCCGTTGTCGATCGCCATGCGTCCCTCGACTCTTAAGACCGCATCGCCCGCATCACCGGCAAACAGATTGTACGGCTGAACAATAACGCCCGCTGGAATAGTCGATGTGACCGCATGTCCCATCGGCCCTGTTAAACAGAGGCTTTTCACCGGCAACTTAAACGTGAGCGACGAGCTTCCCTCATTAAAGACAAGCGGATTGCTTGGATGCACGCGATAGTCGTTGTTCATCTGAATCGTGCCGGTCCCGGCATCGATTGTCAACGCAAGGGTTTCGAGTCCCGTCTGCGTCAGATTCAGCGTTCCTTCATTGCTCATTAAATGAAACGGCGCATCCGGCGTTCCGATGCCGACATCCGTGGTGATGGCACCGCTGATCGAAGCTGTCCGGGAACGGGGCGGGCCGGCCAAACGATCGCGATAGTAGACACTGCTGTCTAATGTTGTCATATCGAGACCATTGGTCAACGTGAGATCAACAGCCAAAACGGTTTTACCGCCTCCGAAAACGGTAACCTTTGAGAAATCATTGGTCGAATTACAGACAAAGGTCGCATTAGAATAGACGGTCACGCCTTGCCCCTCGTACAAGGGACGCCCAAGATCCAAGAGTCCCTCCTCCACAACAACAGGCCCCGTAAACACATTGTTCGTATCGGCTAAGATGAAATTGAGACGCCCCGCGCCCACTTTGCGGACACCTCCCGATCCATCCAGCACACAGCGTGAATTGGCGCCTGCCTCCAACCATGTTACCGAATTACCCGCAGTATCCAATACAGCATACGCGTTTGTCGCACAGTGCAGGTAGAGAATACCGCCGTTGTTGACCGATGCCACACTGCTTGCACTCGAACGGAAACGCAGCTTTCCCCCATTGAAATAGATACGCGAGATCGCGCGGTCATTTTTATTGATCGCATTGAGAGCCACTTCCCCACCTGGCTCCAGAAAGACCTGCCCGGCCTCGACGTAATCCACCTGCGACGTATATTGCGGATAAAAGGGCGTTAGTTCCAGCATGTTGGCAATGACCGTGCCCGACACCTGCATCGCGCCCCGCGTCGTGGTGATGCGACTATCCGCATCCTTATTCCCGGAAATATATAGCGTATGGCTGGGAATATCCAGCTTACCCCCCGACTCCACGGTAAGCACACCATTCCCACCTTGATACCCGATATAGACGCCATTTGTTCCAGACTTGGTCACCGTGGCACCATTCTGGATGGTCATCGAACCATTTGTCCCGTCACCGACCCAGATCCAGTTTGTGACTGTCACAGCACCCCCCGAAGCAAATGTCAAGGCACCGTTGACTTTCAACGTTTTTATCGTTGGCTGTACAGTTGAAATCGTTGTTGAAACACCGGGATCAACCACCACATCGGAGCCTCCGACCCATTGGGCCTGCACAAACGAACACATACATATAGACACCACTGATGCAAACCAAAACTTTGTTGTATGCATAACCACTCCTTGTAAACAATGTATATGAACTTTTTACACCTTTTTGAAAAATTAATCCAGCCTTTTTACACCGTATCTGCATTTCACGATGAACGGTCCCATAAATGGTGTTTGACGCGTCCGTCCTTCCACCCTACACTACTGTAAACATCAATCATGCTGAAGGTTATCGCCCATGAATGCAGGACTCTATTTAGGACTATTCACGATGCTCACAGGATGTACCCTCGCGCCAACACTACACGCACCCGCTGGCTGCAAGCCCCAGGCATTAACTACGGAATACCTGACCAATCCGGTTGCGCTTGACACACCCGCGCCGCGATTCAGCTGGCATTTACAGCCGCTTGATGCACAGGCAACGGCGATCGCACAGACGGCGTACCAGATCGAAGTCTATACAGGGACGAACTGCGCCTGGAACAGCGGAAGAATTGAATCCGCGCAAAGTATCACGGTGGCCTATGCGGGTATTCCGCTCACCTCCTCAACGGTTTATCGCTGGCGGGTACGCGCCTGGACAACAGGAGCGAGCGCTGCACCATGGAGCGACTTCGCAACGTTTACAACGGCTCTCCTTGAAAAAAACGCATGGAAGGCCCATTGGATCGGCGCCCATCCGGCAACGCAGCCGGAATTTGACTGCGGAGCGGCCGCATGGCTGGGCGTGCGCGATGCCGCCTCAAAAGCGCGGATCTATCTGCGCACGAGCATTGTGCTTCCAGCATATGCGCCTTCAGAGCCCGCCTGCCTCGCCGTCACAGGCGATGAAATGTACACCATCTGGGTGAATGGCCAGGAAGCGATGAAAACGTGGGGGCACATCAACTGTCCCCGCTGGATGCGCTTTGTCAATATTGCACACTGCCTCATCCCCGGCACCAATGTCATTGCTATCCAGGTCGTGCGAAAAACACCGGGCCATCTCGGCATCCTCGCATCCCTGCAGCTGCCGGACGGCACGCGCATCGTGACGGATCACTCCTGGTCGGCCGCCAAACGCGTAGCCGCGGATTGGAAAACGAATCTGCACGACACCACGACGTGGTCCACCGCCCCTGTCGTTGCCGCGCTCGACGCGGAACCCTGGGGCAAAATCGAGCGTCGCCGCGAAACGCAAGCGCCGGCCTTTGAAAAAACGTTCACCCTCGCCAAGCCCGTTCATCACGCCTTCTTGCACATTTCCGGCCTCGGCTTTTACGAGGCGTTTCTCAACCAGGTGCGCATCGGCACTAAAGTGCTGGATCCGATTCCCACGCGCTATGACAAGCGCGTCCTCTACTCGACCTACCCGGTTGAACAGCAAGTGGTCCCCGGCACCAACACCCTGCGCGTCCTGCTCGGCCACGGCTGGTACGATGTCCGCAGCGTCGCGGTCTGGAATTTCGACAATGCGCCGTGGCGTTCCGCGCCGAAATTGATTGCGCAACTTGAAATCACCTATACCGACCAGACAACGGAAACGATTGTGACGGACGAATCGTGGCGCCAAGTTGATCATCCGGTCCGCTTTGACTGCATCCGCGAAGGGGAAATCATTCAGCCGACTGACGCGCATACGCCGCGCACAGACTACGCCGCAGTCCGCGTTGAACCGCCTGCGGGAAAGCTCGTAGCAGAGGCCCTGCCGCCGACCCGCATCACGGAGCGGATCCGCCCGCAAGCCCTGCGTGCAACAGCGCCGCGCACATGGCTGGTTGACTTTGGCCAAAACATCGCAGGCTGGACGCGGCTCACGCTGCACCAGCCTAAAAAAGGGCAGCGTCTGACAGTCCGTTATGGCGAACGTCTGACGCCTGATGGACGCCTCGACCAGAATCCGATCCGTGAACATTTCCGCTACTCCGCATCCTTCGACATCCAGCCCAACGGCGGATTCCAGACTGATCGCTACATCTGCAGCGGGAAACCCGGTGAGACCTATGAACCGCGTTTCGTTTACCATGGTTTTCAGTATGTGGAAATCGAAGGTCTCGACGCGGCACCGGAGCAAGACGATATCGTCGCCTGCGTCGTGCGCACGGACTTTTCTGAAACCGGCCGTTTTGTCTGCAGCCATCCGCTCATCAACGCGATCCAGGACGCCACGCGGCGCTCCTATCGCGGCAATTATGTCAATGGGTACCCCACCGACTGTCCTCATCGCGAGAAAAACGGCTGGACCGCGGATGCCCATCTCGCGGCGGAGCTGGCGCAATACAATGTGCAAAACACGGCGGCCTATGAAAAGTGGATTTACGATTTGATCGATGAGCAGCAGCCGGACGGCAACCTCCCCGGCATTGTCCCCACCAGCGGCTGGGGTTATGAATGGGGCAATGGCCCTGCATGGGACAGCGCGCTCTTTATCATTCCCTGGACGCTCTACGTCTATCAGGGAGATGCCAAAATCCTTGCAGATGTCTACCCCGCCATGGTGCGTTATCTCCAGTATCTCGAGGCCCATGAGAAAGAGGGACTGGTCGACCATGGATTGGGGGATTGGGTTCCCGCTAAAACAAAAACACCGGTTGCAGTGACCTCAACCGGCTACTATTTCCAAGATCTCATGATCGCGGCACAATGTGCCGACATCCTCGGAAAACCCGCTGATAAAACCAACCTGCTTGCGCGTGCACAGCGCATCCATCAGACTGTCCAGAAGCGACTCTACACGGGAAACGGCATCTATTCCAGCGGCAGCCAAACCGCGCAAGCGTGCGTGCTTCATCAAGGACTCGTCACAGCGGAAACGCGGCCGCTCGCTGGAAATCAGTTGATCCAGAAGGTCATCGACAACAATGGCTGTTTGGACTTTGGTATTCTCGGTGCAAAATACACCTTCCGCGCGCTCAGCGAAGCCGGACGCTCCGACCTCGCCTTTGCAATGGCCACGAAAACCCAGCGGCCTTCATACGGCTATAGCCTCGGACGCGGTGCAACCACCTTATGGGAAGATTGGAAAAACGGTTCTTCGCGCAATCACATCATGCTGGGCGATATCTCCGCATGGTTTTACCAGTATCTTGCGGGCATCCGCCTTGCTGACAGCGTCTCCGCTGTTGGACTTCACACCGATGCGCAGGCCATCGGGTTTAAGCATTTCCTCATTGCACCGGATCCGGTGCAGGGGCTCGACTGGGTCGAGGCCGAACATCACTCCCCTTACGGCACCATCGCGGTCCGCTGGGAGATCACCAACAGCTGGTTCCGCCTGTCCGCGAAAATCCCCGTCAACACCACGGCGGTGATCGCGTTACCGGTTTCAGAAAGCAACGCGTCCGTCCAAACCGCGCTGACCCGCTGTACGCCGCGCCGCGGACGGCAAACCTATCACGCGGGGTCCGGCACGGTAACGTTCGCATGCCCTGTCGCGGCATTGCTGCCCGAATTCGCGCGCAAATAATCACGCTAACCACGAAAGGGTCCGGTATTACCCGCAGTCTGATCGCTGTTCCGAAGACGGATCACAATCGGACATCGTAAATTTTTAAAAAACGCTATTGACTCTACAAATAGAAACGTGTATAGTCTGCAATGTTTCTACAAATAGAAACCACAAAGCCTATGAAAACACAAATCATACTTCAGCAAAAAGGTCGCTATTTAGAGGGTGATACCGACACCCCGATTAGCCTCTTTTTAAAAAACCCTCAGGGTATTCTCCTGGAAAGTGCCGAAGTCGATGGCAAATGGGGACGTTACAGTGTGCTCGCCTCGGACTTCCGATTGCTGGCGCACTGTCAAAATGGCAAACTTAAACTGACCATCAAGGATGCACGTCTTGCAGAACTGAACGTGCTGAACGGATCCAATTTTTTAGATGGCGTGCGTCAGCTTCTGAAAATCATCGAGGTCCGTCCCGATGCGTCGTTTGTCAAAATGCCGCCCATCACGCGTGCGCTTTACGGTTATCTGAGCTATGGGATCGCAGGGCTTTGCCTCGAGCGACTCTCCAAGGCGATCACCGCGGATGAAGCCGCAGCCTGTCTTGTGCTACCAGGTCATCTGCTCCTGTTCGACCATCTGTATAACCGTCTTGCAGAGCTGAAACTGGAGGGATCGACTCAGGTGGCCCCTGCCCCAACACCGGCGCAAGCGCCGTGTGTGGGCGAGATCACCTGCATCCCTGTGCGCGAAACATTTATCCGCCAGGTCGAAGCGATCCGCGAACAGCTCAAGCAGGGCGAGGCGATCCAAGTGGTGCTCTCCACGCGCTTTCAATCGACCTTCAGCGGCGATGCCTTTACGCTCTATCGCCGGCTGCGCCGCGTGAATCCTTCGCCGTACATGTTCTACATGGACTTGCCCGAAATCACCATGATGGGCTCGTCACCGGAACTGCTGGTGCGCTGCAAAGCGAACCAGCTGCAGCTCTCGCCCATTGCCGGGACGCGCAAACGCGGCAAGAGCGACGAAGAGGATTCGCTGCTGGCCGCCGATCTCCTGCAAGATCCGAAGGAACGGGCGGAACATCTGATGCTCGTGGATCTGGGCCGGAATGACCTGGGACGGCTCGCACGCCCCGGCACCGTCAACGTTGAACGGCAGATGGAGGTGGAGCGCTTTTCGCATGTGATGCATCTGACCTCGCGCGTCACGGCGCAGCTCGATCCGTCCTACGATGCCATCGATATCATCAAGGCGACCTTCCCTGCAGGTACGGTCAGCGGCGCCCCGAAGGTCCGCGCCATGGAGATCATCGCGGAAACCGAAACGTGCAAACGCGGCCCCTATGCGGGCTGCATCGGCTGGATCGGCTTTGACAAGGATACGGTTAACCTGGATCTCGGCATTACGATCCGCAGCCTGTGGATTCAAAATGGCGAAATCTTCTGGCAGTCAGGAGCCGGCATCGTGTTCGACTCCGTGCCGGAGAATGAATATGCGGAATGCCAGAATAAGGCAGCCATCATCCAAACCGTGATCAAGGGATAACGCCATGTTTTTGCTCATCGATAACTACGATTCCTTCACCTACAACCTTGTACAGGCATTTCACGAACTGGGATTCAGCCCGACGGTCGTCTATAACGACGATCCCCGCCTCCTGGAGCTGGCAACACATCCAGAGCTGGAACGCGTCTGCATCTCGCCGGGACCTAGCCATCCCGGCAATGCCGGCTACTGCTTGCAGTTTCTGGAACGGCTGCCGCACCATATTCCGGTCCTCGGCGTCTGTCTCGGCCACCAGATCCTAGGCCACTTCGCAGGCGCTGAGGTCTGCCGCGCGCCCTACATCATGCACGGTAAAGTCTCGGAGATCGTGCACGATGGCACAGGCCTTTTCAAAGGGATCGAAAACCCGATGCACGTCGGGCGCTATCATTCGCTGATTGTCAAGGATCACGAGGCGTTCCAAATCAATGCCCGCGGACCTGAGGGCGAGGTCATGGCGTTGCGTTATCATGACCGCCCATGGGTCGGTGTACAGTTCCATCCGGAGTCGATCCTGACACCGAAAGGCATGAAGCTGCTCGAAAATTTTCCTGCGGCCATCCTGCCTGAAGCGCAGAAAGAGATGCAGATGAGGACGGTGTTGAACACACTTGCCGAAGGGCAGGATCTCTCTGCGGCGATGGCAACGTATGCGTTTGACGAATTGATCGATGGGCGACTGCCTCCAGTGCAAGCGGGGTCCTTCCTGATGGGTCTGCGGCTCAAAGGTGAATCGCCGATCGAATTGGCGCAAGCCGCGCGCGTCGCGCTGGCGCGTGCCATCCGCATTGAGGATATCGAAGGGGATACGATCGACATCGTGGGAACCGGCGGCGATGGACGCGACTCTTTCAACTGCTCAACCGCGACCGCCTTGACCCTCGCGGGCATGGGCTACCAGGTGATCAAGCACGGCAACCGCGCGATCACCTCCAAGTGCGGCAGTGCCGATGTGCTCGAGCGCCTCGGCATTCCGATCAATACGCTCAACAGCGATGTCAAAAATGAGCTCAAGAAACGGAACTTCGCCTTTCTGTATGCCCCGCTCTACCATCCGGTCTTTGCAACCATTGCGCCGATCCGCAAGGACCTCGCCATGCGCACGATCTTCAACCTGTTAGGTCCGCTTCTGAATCCGGCCCGGCCGACGCATATTTTGCTCGGCGTAGCCCGGCCGAACCTGCTTCCCGTGATGGCGGAAACACTGCGTGTCTCCAACCTCAAACGTGCCGCCGTCGTCTATGGCGCAGGCGGTTACGACGAAGTGACGCCGCTGGGAAAATCGCAGGTCATCATGCTGCGCAACGGCGAACTGGAGCCCTTGGAAATCGACCCGATCGAATACGGTGTCGCACCCTGCACGGAGGAGGATCTGCACGTTCGTTCCATTGATCAGGCGGAACAGGTCATGCGCGATTTTCTCGACGGGTATGCGACGCAGCCGATCCGCGACATGGTTATGCTCAATGTGGGTGTCATGCTCTACCTGCTCAACGACACGCTGCCGCTGAAAACCTGCATGGCCAAAGCCCGTGAAGCCATTGCCGGCGCTGTGGGCAGAAAGGTACTGTATGCAACTTAAGCGATTTATTGACGCAAAAGCCTCTGAGATTGCACGCCTGCGCGCCCACCCGCCGACACCCGACGAGCATGTGAAGCGGACACCCTTTTTGGGAAAAGCAGCGCGTCCGCAGATCATTGCCGAATACAAGCGTGCCTCTCCCTCCATGGGGCCGATCTCCACGCGCTACCTTCCGGCGGACATCGCCACGCTTTACACGCAGGGGGGCGCACGCGCGATCTCCGTGCTGACCGAGGAAACCTACTTTGACGGTCGTCTGGATTATCTGGGGCTCATCGCCCAGCACACGACGCTTCCGCTCTTGCGTAAAGACTTTATCTTTGATGAGCTGCAAGTGCTCGAAACCGCCACAACGCCCGCATCCGCGATGCTGCTGATCGTTGCCCTGACGCCGGACGTCGCGCACCTTTGCCGCCTGCGTACGCTGGCCGAATCGTTCGGTGTTCAGGCAATCGTCGAGATCTTCAACGAAGAGGAACTCGAATTGGCGCGCGCGGCAGGCGCCCGGTACATCCAGGTGAACAGTCGCAATCTGGAAACGCTGGTGGTTGACGCGCAGAACACCCTCCACTTGATGGAATACCGCCGTGACAGCGAGTTCTGGATTGCGGCCAGCGGCATTTCATCGCGCGCCGATCTCAATCGTCTGACCGGATACGACGCCGCGCTCGTGGGCACGGCCCTGATGGCAAGTCCCGACCCCCTGAACGCGTTACGGAGTTTAACCCATGACGAATAGTCTGCTCGTCAAAGTGTGCGGCATTACGCGCCAGTGCGATGCCGATATCTGCATCGCATACAACATTGATTTTTGCGGTTTCGTTTTCCACGCCGCAAGTCCACGCTTCATTGCACCGGAGAAGGTCGCGGCCATCAGCACCGGGAATCTGAAACGCGTGGGCGTCTTCACGACGCAGTCTGCGGATGAAATCCGTTACGCCATGGATCTCGCCCGACTTGATTATGCGCAACTTCATGCCAATCAGAGCGACGCGGTTGTCGCCGCGATCGGCGCTGAACGGGTCATCCGCGTCTGCTTTGATTATCCGCAGGCAACCGCAGCCAAAACCGCGTATCATCTCTTTGACAAACCCTTTGATTGGCGATGCTTCAACCACCCCGCATTCACCACGCCCACCCTGATCGCCGGTGGACTGAATGCGTCAACCATTCCTGAACTGCTGGCCCGCTGCCAGCCAACGGGAGTGGACCTCAATTCCGGCGTCGAGGAAAGCCCCGGAATCAAACATGCGCAAAAGCTTCGTGCAGCGCTCGATGCGATCAAGCAATAGACGTTTAAGTAAGGATTAACAATGAAAAAAGGTTATTTTGGAGATTTCGGAGGCTGTTTTGTTCCTGAATCGCTGATTCCGCCGCTGCGTGAACTCGAAGCGGCGATGCAGACTATCCTCCCGACCGCGGAATTCCAGCAGGAACTGGATGATCTGCTCACCAACTATGCGGGGCGGAAAACCCCGTTGACGTACTGTCCAACGCTCTCAAAAAAGCTGGGATTCAACCTCTATCTGAAGCGCGAAGACCTGCTGCACACCGGTGCGCACAAAGTCAACAATACGCTCGGCCAGGCCCTGCTGGCTAAAAAGATGGGGAAGACCGCGCTCATCGCTGAGACCGGCGCAGGTCAGCACGGCGTGGCAACCGCCGCGGCTGCCGCGCGGCTGGGCTTGACCTGCCGCGTCTATATGGGTTCCGACGACGTGGAACGCCAGGCCCCCAATGTGCGGCGAATGAAGTTGCTCGGCACGGAAGTGATTCCCGTTGAAACCGGCTCCAAAACGCTCAAGGACGCGATCAATGCCGCCTTGCGCGAATGGGTGGCCACGCAGGCGACCACCCACTACTGCTTCGGCACCGCAGCAGGGCCGCACCCCTTCCCCACATTGGTCCGCGATTTCCAGTCCGTCATCGGCCGCGAAATCAAGGAGCAGATGCTCGCCCGTACAGGACGGCTCCCCGATGTCATCGTCGCGGCGGTCGGCGGCGGCTCCAACGCGATCGGCATGTTCTATCCGTTCATTAAAGATTCCTCCGTGCGCATCATCGGCGTGGAGGCAGGCGGTTCAGGCAAGCCGGGGTGCTATCATTCGGCTGCGCTGGGCAAAGGAACACCTGGGGTTCTGCATGGCCAGCACTCCCTCCTGTTGCAAGACGGCAACGGCCAGATCGAGCCCTCGCACTCGGTCTCGGCAGGCCTTGATTATCCGGGCGTAGGACCTGAACATGCCTACCTGCAGGCCATTCAGCGTGCGGAATATCACGCCGTGGTCGATGCGCAGGCGTTAAACGCCTTCCAAGTGCTCTGCCACAGTGAAGGCATCCTGCCCGCGCTCGAATCCTCGCATGCGCTGGCCTGGGTTCTGGATAATCCGCAGGCCATCACCCCTGGCAGTACCGTCGTCGTCAATCTCTCCGGCCGCGGCGACAAAGACATGGAAATCATTCGAAAGGAACTCGGCATATGATGCTCATCCCCTTTATTACCGCAGGTTATCCAACGCTGGATGCGTTCTGGAAGAATCTCGAGGAACTCGATCAAAACGGTGCGGACATCATTGAAATCGGCGTACCCTTCTCGGATCCCATCGCAGACGGTCCTGTGATTGAGGCTGCCTCGCTAACCGCCCTTAAAAACGGCGTCACGCTGAAATGGATTCTCGCGGGCCTGCTGGCGCGCAAAGGCCGTTTTCAGGCGAAGATCGTCCTGATGGGTTACCTCAATCCCTTCCTGCAATATGGATTTGACCAGCTTGCGCACGATGCGCAGCGGGCCGGGGTCTACGGCTTGATTATCCCTGATTTACCGTTGGATGAAGATGCCGCATACCGGCTTACGCTGAAACAGCACAACATCCACCTCATCGCTCTGGTCGCGCCCAACACCTCGCTTGAGCGCATGCAGGACTATGCCAAGGTGGCCAGCGGTTACGTCTACGTCATCTCCGTACTCGGTACAACAGGGGTACGCAAGGGACTCCCCCCCGATGTCGCGGCAACGCTCAAACGGGCGCGGCAGGCCTTCTCCCTGCCTCTGGCACTGGGTTTCGGCTTTTCCGAACCCGCCCAGGTTGAAGCGCTGCCTGCTGAGCAACGTCCGGACGCCGTCATTTTCGGCAGCGCCCTGATCCGCCATCTCGGCGAAAATCGCTCCGCCGCTGAATTCATGCAGCCGTGGAAAAAAGTCAAGGCACAGTAGCCTGCTTAACGCGCAGGGCGGACGCTGACCAACAGCGTACGTCCTGCTTTTTTATTTTATGCGCACCTTTTCGCCCGAACCTGGCGATAGACAGTCAGCCGATTTTTTGGCATGCTTATAGGGAATAATAAAAATCGTTGTGATCAAAAGGAATGTGTATGAAAATTCAATTGGGTGTTTGTGTTGGTCTTTTGCGCTTGCAACGCACGCGGTAACAAATGTATGGGACGGTGGTGCAACGGATAACAACTGGAGCTCCTCCGAGAACTGGAACCCGGATGGCACTCCCGTCAGCGCCAGCGATACGTATCTCCAATTTATCGGATTGGCGCGCGTCAATCCGTACCAGAATATTGCAACACCCTTTGTGCTGAACCGCCTCGATTTTCTCGGTGGATCAACCAACACCAGCGTGATTACGATTGGCGGCAGCCAGCTCCAATTCGTAACCAACGGCGTAACATCCCCGCGCATCTACCTCAACCGCAATGTAACCTGCGTCATCACCAATGCGATCGACATTCCCGCAGGCACAACCCTCATTGCGGATATCGGCACCTATGGTGTTGATCTCAAAGGCCCCATCACGGGCGGAGGATCGATTGAAAAAAATGATTATTCGGGCGGTATTTTTTTTCAGTAGTTCCAGTACCTTCTCCGGTGGCCTCGTCGTTCGCGCTAAAAATGACGACTGGTGCAAAGTCAACATCAACGCCAGTTACGCGATGGGAACTGGTCCTGTCAGTCTCTATGGCGGAACCATGGTCACGAATAAGACCAGCCCCGGCGGTCTTATTTTTTACAACACGACGGTACACACCAATCCGATCACGCTTTTCGCCCACTCGCCCATTTTCACGGCCATGCCCAACGGGAACAACGGCAATGTGACGCTCAAGGGGCCCATGGATCTGAATGCGTATACACTGCATCTTCGTGGCGGCGGCGTCGGCACTATCGACGGCGTTATCTCGGAGGGGAATGCCAGCGCATTGGTCAAATCGGATGCAGGCCTGTGGACGCTGAATGCCGAAAACACCTTTACAGGAAAAGTGACGCTGTTCAATGGGACGCTTCGGCTTGGCACCAACAATGCGCTCAACGCGACCGTGCCGATCGGTTTTGCCTGTGTCACAAGTTTTGCGTCGACGGTTCACGCGACGTTCGACCTGAACGGACGCTCACAGACGATCAGCAGGCTGGCTGGTTATACCGTCCAACCATGGTTGACAAACATCGTGACAAGCGCAACCAACGGTACGTTGGTGATCCAGCAGAATGATGATTCCGTTTTCAACGGTCGCTTTACAGGCGAGCTGAGCGTGATCAAGGATGGAACGGGTTCCCTGACCCTGACAAACTATCCCAGCTCCACGACTGGCACGATCATCATCAGCAACGGCACGCTGGTCGTCGCGTCCGGAGCAACGCTAGGAAACGTGATGGTTGCCGGTGGAACATTGGCGCTTCGCACAGCGTCCGCAATCGCAGATCATGCGGCTCTTTCGATTGCTGACGGAGGTCGTGTAGAACTCGATTCAGCCGAAGTTGAAAACGTCAAGTATCTTTATATCAACGGCATTCCCCAAGCAAGTGGTTCGTACGGTTCAACAGCTAGCGGCGCAACCTTTGTTGATGACAGCCACTTTAGCGGAACCCAGCGTCTTGTTGTGGCGCAACGTAAATTTACGTGGACCGCCGGCGGAGATGATATGTACATCACGACGGCGCTCAACTGGGACAACCAGGCCGCCCTCGTCTTGAATAACACGGAGGATGTTGTATTCGGCACGGCGGGAACAAATGCGGTCGTCAATGTCAACGCCGCACTGTGCGGCATCACATTCAATCGTGACGATTCATTCACGCTGGCGGCAGGAGCCGGCATTCTCTCGAACGGCGTCGACGGCATCATAGCCTCAGGCCCTTCAGCATGGCGCACCTACACCATCGAAGAGGATCTCGTACTCACGGGCAATCAAACCTGGCGTGTGACGACCAATACGACAGGCCGCTCAACGCTGAATATCGTAGGAACGATCGCGGATGGCGATCAGCCCTACGCGATCACCAAGACCGAATTCGGCGGGCTCAATTTGCGTGCAGCAAATACCTTTTCCGGTCTCTTGACGATCAATGAGGGTGACCTCAATATCTACCACTCGCGTGCGCTCGGCAACACAAACACCTGTGCAGTCATCAATGGCGGCATGGGTGGCCGGCTCGGATTGAATAACGGCCTTGTGGTGGAGAAACCGCTGGTGCTTCTGGGTGAGCGGAACAACAGTGGCACGCTTTTCACGGTCAGCGGCAGCAACGTTCTGGCTGGACCTGTTTTTTGTACCAATCAAGTTCGGTTACAAGCAGGCAATGGCGCACCGCTCGTCTTT
>CAZMLC010000002.1:22375-29683 GCA_964567125.1 uncultured Akkermansia sp. | reverse complement strand
AATTTCGGTACGCTCTCAAAGTATGCCGGGACGTATGGCTCATCGGAGAGTACTGCAGCCATTAAGGATGATGATCACTTTAGCGGCAAAGGCGTTCTGCGCGTTCTGTTTGATCGGACCGGCACGCGCATGATCATTCGCTAGTTCTGCCGGATGACCGTGAAAAAACGGGCATCCGGTCTTCGATCCGTGCGTCGCCCGGAGTGACAACAAATCGGCTGGGCGGCGGCGGATATTACTGGGCCGCGGCAAAATCTGAAGCGCGATCACCGGCAATCTGCCCTGTATCAAACCCCAGATCCTCCGCTACAATCCCGATACCGCAAAACTCTGGGCGGGCAACATCGGCCTCTATACGTGTCAGCCGTAAGACTCCGTGTGCCACGCATGTTGCGAAAAAAGCCCAAACTAAACAACCTACAGCCTAAATAACCTACACGCTAAACAACCTACATAAACACCTACGCACGATATTCGCCGGCTTTGCGACGCGCTTCCGATTTCTGGCTGATCCGCGTATCCTCACGCAAATCAAGGCCCAGCTTGGCAACGAGTTTTTTGATGTATCCCAGAAAGGGGCATTTGGGACCATGGTGGTTGTCCTTGGTCAGACAGGTCGCAAGGTGAACCACAATACGCTCCTTGCCGACGCTCTCTTTTTCACTGATCTTTGCGATCAGATTACTCAGTTTGCGCTGCAGGCCACGTCCGCAGCAGCCCCCGCATGTCATGTAGAGCGTACGGTATGCACGCTCAGCCGGATAATCGGAAAAACCGCCGGAGCGTTCATGAAAGGCTTTTTCGCAGAAATAACCTGAGCAGCGTTCCATCACGATGTCGCACTGCACAATCACCAGATAGTCTTTTTCGTTCATGGGCATCCCCTTTTTGCACGTTATCGTTTACGGCTGACAGACACGGGGAACCAGCGGTAGCGCGGTGTCTTGGCTTCAATCGCGAGATCGCCCCAGGCACCCCAGTCGCCGGCGGTATTATTTTTTTCACCGCAATCCGTCAGCAGCGTCAATGCAATCCGCTTTCCAGCCCACGGCGCTAAGTCAATTTCGCCGGACTTCCACCCATGCGCAACAACCTGTTCCTGATAACGCGACTCACCGTTGACCAGCACCTTGAAGAGAATTCCGTCGCCCAAATCGCTGTGATCCCCCTTGCCCACGGCAAAACGGAAGACGAGGGGCTCATCCGGCAATTCGACGCTATACCGCGCAAAGACATAGCCGCATCCTCCTTGATAGGGCGGATGCATGAAAATGCCACGCTTTTCCACGCCACCGCAGGTCGTCGCGCCTTTGCGGGCCTGAGCGCCGCTTGCAGCGACGATGCCCTGTTCACGGCCATCGCGTACGCACTGTCCTGCGGCGAATTGCGCAAGTGTAACACCGGATGCGATCTTTTCGCGCTGCAGCGCATAGCGCACAGGCTCAAAGCCGGGCACGGCCAGCGAGAAAAACAACTGCTCAATCAGGGGATCGACAGAACGTGCGACCTTGATCGTCTGCGTTCCCTTGCGCAGCACCACGGGTTGTCCATCCAGTCGGGCCGATCCCTCCACGCGCGAACGGATCATGACGGTTGCCATCCCCTGCTCGTAGTTCACTTTGAGCTGTGCAGGCGCCACGACATTGAAATCGATCCAGGCCTGCTCAAATGAAGCCCACACGTGGCTCCCCGCCTTGGTCTGTGGTGGAACCGTAAAGGTATACGTCCCTTTCTGTCCGCGGATCTGCACGGTGGCGCCGGCCACGACGTCGGATTCAGCGGATGAGAGCACCGACTCAGGGATGCTCGCGCGCGTCACCACGCGATAGGAAACCGCATTCGACATCGGCATGACGTAGCTCAAGCCGCGCGCGACGCGGATCTCCGCGCGGCCGCACTCGCTGTAGTCTTCCGCAAGCCCGACCGCGGACTCGATGGTCAAGGGGAAGCCTGCTTCCTGCTGATCAAAGAGGAAAATCTCTTCTCCGCGCGATGCAGGTTTGGCTGGCTTTTCACCCCACGTCCGCATCGCTTCCGCGGATTTCTTATATACCGCCTTTCCGGCGCAGGCGGCCTCATCGAAGCGGACAAAGGCACCGCGGCCATCCACATACGTCACCGTCGGCGAAATCGCGTAGTCCGCGCGCCGTCCATCGACTTCGCCGCTGAAGACACGGATACGCCGATCCGCAGTCTGCGCCCGATACCCGTTGGGCGGAAGTTCGAGCTGCTGTCCAGCCAAGCGCACACGTACCATTTCCGTGGCGTTGCCGTTGGCCATCACCCACGTACCATTCGCATAGCGAATCAAAAGCTGAGAGCGTGCATACACGCCATTTCCGATCGCCAGCCGTGCCGGATAAAGCGAACCATCCGCATCGATGTATTCAATGCTTTGCACCGCATGCTGCGTGTAATCCGCGGCGATCGGCTGAATCATGTAATAGCTGCGCAGTTCGCCGGGCCGCGTATGTACGAAAAAGCCTGGATGCCCAAAGGCGACTGTTGCTGTTAAAAACCGATCGAGCATAATATCGAAATCAGCTGGCAGGCTCTTGCCCGGATAGAACATATCCGGCGCACCCATGCCGAAGTTGCAACAGAGGTCGTGCAAGCGCCGCAGATCGAAATTGACGATCCATGGATTTTCCGCGATGCGATACGATTGATCCTGAGCGTAATTGCCATCGGTCAAACCGCAGTACGGGAAATGGTTATTGCCCTCTGAATAGACCGGCCCGTTCCACGCCTGCTTCTGCAGCAGCATAATTTCACCATAGGCGTAGAAGACGGAGGCAAAGCTTCCCGCACCGGGCACGCGCGCATCAAAATCAACGCGGCTCCAAGGGGTCACAGCGGTATGCACATCGCAATAGGCGGTGCTGAAGTTAAATTTCTTCTGAATAATCGGCGCCAGCTTTTCGCAGTATTCCACGGCGCGCGCCGGCTTCGGCGCATAGCAGCGTTCCCACGCCTGCTGCAACTGGTTATCGCGCGTCCGCGAAATCATATCGTAGGACCAATATTCATTCACCGGCGCAAAGTCCGTGAAGTTGTTGTAAGGTCCGTAGACAAAACCCAATTCATCCTGCATGATGCGCGCATAGGCGTATTGACCTTCATCGCCGCCCTTTTTCGGCGCCGGTTTGGTGCGGAAGGTGAAACTCTCGTTGCCATCGCGCCAGCCCACCTCATGATCCGTGACAATAATCTGCGTCATCCCGCGACGGTGAACGTTGCGCCAGTACGCCGCATCATGATCCCGTTGACCCGCGCCATGCGCCCGCCAGACCCCGCGACCAGTCACCTGTTTCCATGCGGATGTCGGATTCGGAATCGTCGGCAACACCTCGTCAAACTCCGGCGAGAGTGTCCAGACAAACCGTTCAAAACAGGGATTGCGCGTCCCGTCAGTCCGCGGAACATAGCGCACGCCGCCATTGCTGTAGACAGCGCCATCGCTGCGTTCACTTAACCCAAACGGTTCGGTTGCGTTGGATTGCGTCCAATCGACATGCGCCATCAGATAGAGATAGGGTGAGCGCGCATCGCCCGTGTCGCTCACTACGACATGCGGCCGGCCCATGGCATCACCGTACCCGTTGTAGGTGTAATAGGGCAACCCGATCACGCGCGGCTTGCGCAGATCCGCGCAGGCGCCAAAGCGGACTTCATGCACGTTCCGTCCAGCGACCTGAAGATCCGCCACCAGCGATTTGCCGACGAGCTGGAAGCGGATTGAACTCGCACACCCGTTGAGCGTTCCCCGGTAGACGACGGCCTCCCCCTCCTGGCGGATGTCGCACGTCTCATGCGCGGCGCGTCCCGCTTCAAAATAGATGCCGCCATCCACGCCGATGCGTAGCCATGCAGCACCATTCCAACGCGCGGCCAAATCATCCCACTGCCCCATTTTCGACGGCAATTTTACTTCCAACCGTCCGTCGGCGCCATCGCGGACAAAACAATACGCATCGTCCTGTTTCTCAAGCGTCACAGTGTGCGCACCGGGATCTTCCGGAACAACGGTCCAGGCGCGTGTCGGAAACGGCAATGATGCGGGACCGGTATTCAGTCCCTGATCGCACGTCGGAAAGATTTTCACGCCGCGCTGGGAACGCGGTGGAAAGGTCAATGGCGGAAAGGACTCCTGAAAGAGCGCCAGACTATTGAAGAAAATCGTGCGATCTTCGCGGTTGTTGCCATTGGCAACCAGGATCGCGCGCAACGTGGCGCCACGCGAGAGCTGTTCGGCCTGCTCGGATGTCAACCGACGATGCGCCTTGAACCACTCTTTGTGATGGACGTGCAGCAGCGGCAGAATCACACGCTTGCCCTGATTATCGCCGAACTCCAGACTGATGTTGACCGGCGGGGTCTTCGCATCCGGCGCATAGCTGTGGTTGTTGCCATAGACCCAGCAGGAGACCGCATCAAAACGTTGCGTGAACGCAATGGGCTGACACGGCTCAAGCCGGATAAACGGTTTCTGATCCAACGCGCGATAGGTCAGCTGGACCGTGCCCTCTCCAAAAAGCAACACGTTGGTTGAGGTCGTCAGCGTGGCGGACGCGCGTTCGCACACCACGGTCCATCCGTTCGCCTGCGTGAAGGGAACCAGCGCAGGATGGTCATCGTGCGTCCGATTCGCCCACACGAGTTCATACGGACGTTCGCCTCCGTACACACCGCAGGCCAGACAAAGAAAAGCAATTCTGAGCGCGTTGTTCATAGGAAGCCTTTACGTTTGGATTTAAAACCACCCTTTACGCGGGCGGTAGGGTTGCGTCCATGCCGTCGTGAATTCAGGCTCATTGGACGCGCGGATTTCAGGGCGCAGCGACGAGGTGATCCGCGCACGGACATACAGATCATCCGCAGCCAGTGTGTACTCGGCTTCCGTTCCCTTCACGGTCTTCACGATGCAGCCGATAGAATCGGAATAGCGCTTGCCCACGCGCGCAGGTTTTTTCTCATGTGCAGGATCTTCAAACGTGATCGTCGTACGATCAAAGCCCTTCTTGGTCGTGAAGAATTCAATCGTATACGTCGCACCGACCTCAGGGTTCACATTCACGCGGAGCGTATTGCGGGAAAAACGCACATCCGCCAAGGTCACGCCCGTTGAAGCATAAAAATCGCCGCGCTCCATGGCGCTGATCAACGCGTCCACATCGAGCGAATCGGAACGGACCATGACCCAGGCATGCCCGGGCGCACTGCTCCCCTTCGGATTGCGGTAACTGTGCGCATCGTCCGTACCCAGGCCGTAGAGCGGCTGCACGCCATCCTCGGCGCGAAAGGCATTCACAATATCAAAAAACTTATCGCGGTTATACCACTGCGGATGGGGCTTGAACATCGGGCCGCCATCGGAGTTGCAGATCTCGTAAAACTTGACCTGCGGCAAGGCGAGCAGAATCTCCGGCTGGACATCGAAATAGACCCAATCCGGATGGTTCAGCATATACAGCATCGGCCGCTTATTTTTCTTCGCATAGTCGCGCACCTCTTTCTCGACATGCACAAAGCCATCGAAGGATGCGATATTCTCCGGTAAAAGGAAGGCACGGTCGCCATTGATGATATTCATGTGCGTCTGCGTATCGCCGATCTTACGATTCGCCTCGTTCCCGGGAATCAGCCGGAACTTCTTCGAATTAAACAGTTTCGACAATTCGGAAAATGTCTTTAGGCGAATCTGTTTTTTCTTGTTCTGCTCACGTCCCCAGTCCGCACCATTGCGCTGCACATAGTCTGTATAGACCGCCTCGGGAACCGTTTTCCAGCGATTTGTATCGGTCTGCAGCAGCTGATGATCGGTCAGACTCATAAAGTCATAGCCCCGATCACGATACCAGGCGATCGCCTCTTCCGGCGGCACATCGCCATCACTCCAATATGAATGCGCATGCAGAATCCCCTTGTGCCAGCTCTCTGCAGAACATGAACAGGCAAGACTCACCAGAATCGCGAGACGACGCAGCATCATAATCCCCCCCTTGGAATAATTTTGGAACGTGATATTGGCGGGGGCGAGTGAGAATCGAACTCAACCAGGACCGATTAAAGTCCCACAACGGTTTTGAAGACCGCGAGGCCCACCAGGTACCTATTCGCCCTCAGTTTTATAATGATGAGTAGTGTTTCAAAAACACAACCTAAAGAAAAGCAAAAAGCGTGCGCCGGCCTTAGCCATTCCAGGCGGCCTGACGCAGTGCGCGCGGCGAGACGGAGCGCAGCTGCTGCACGCAGCGCGAAAAGTGATACGGCGACTTGAATCCGCACCGGTAGGAGATCTCGCTGATTGAAAGTCCGCTCGCCGCCAGCAGATGAACGCCCCGTTCCGTACGCAGCTGCCAGAGATAGCGCGACGGCGTCTTGCCCGTCACCTGCGTGAATTTGTAGGTGAATGCGGTCTTGGCGCACGCCGCGACCTGCTGGGCTTTCTTCAGGCAATCCTCATCGCTCAGGTGATCCTGCATATATTGAATCGCCTTGGTGATCCGCACATCTTTAACGATCTTGCTCTGCGCGCAATGGACGAACTCCGCAAATATGGCCATCGCTAACGCAGTAACCACCGAGTGCGACTCCGACAGCGCAGTTCCCAGCGAGAAGGCAGAAGCCAAAATGTGATTGATGCACTCCGAGGGGAAGACCGCAGCGCCGTCGGCCATGGCATCCAGCGCCAGCCGCGTTTCAGGCGGTAACGCCGCAGGATTGACTGCACACCACCAGTGATTGGACACGCCCTCGGAATCGTACTGGAAATGCTCGAGATGCTTGGGCTGAAACAAATAGAGACACCCCACCTTTAACGGGAAAACCGTCGCATGATCCAAGGTCACCACGCAGGAGCCGGATTGCAGCAAAATCAATTCGTAATAGCGCTGCGTACGCGGTCCGCAGAACCCACCGGGATTATAGCAGATCTGTCCAAAGGTCGCCTCCGCTGAGCGAATGCTACGATTGGCCCACTGAATGCGCTCTCCGTCATATGCGATGTCCTGCATGTTCATGCTCGAACAATACCACACCATCTCTGGCTTTTCAACTGATTTGAACTCTGAGACATCTTTTCGAATTAATAGGCATTTACATTTCTCCTCGCACATTCTATACTGCCTCCATCATTAAACATCTTTGGAGGTCTATTGCAATGCGTAAAAAACCCTTTGATATTGCGCCTGTCACCTTTCGTTCCATGCCCTTCTGGTGTGTGGGGAACCCGCTGAGCGATCCCTTTGGCGGATCGGTGCTGCCCAAAATTGATTCGCTCGAAGTTGCCTGTATCCTGGCGGATGC
>CAZMLC010000002.1:18144-22275 GCA_964567125.1 uncultured Akkermansia sp. | reverse complement strand
GATCGGTGCTGCCCAAAATTGATTCGCTCGAAGTTGCCTGTATCCTGGCGGATGCTGCGCAGGAAGGACTGATTGAAATGACCTCCTTCCACGATGATGATCTGGTCGCCTGGGACCCGAAGAATCCCGAAGATGATCTCGATCCTAACAGCGAAACATCGAAGAAGCTGAAAGCGATCAAGAAGATCCTCGACGATGCCGGCCTGAAAATCAACATGGCCACGTGCAGCCTCCACAGCAACACGCTCTTCCGCGATGGCGGCCTGACCAACCCGGATCCGAAAATCCGCAAGATCGCACGCAAGAAAGTCGAACGCACCATCCGTATCGGCGCCTTCTTCGGCGCGAAATATCTGACCTACTGGGTCGCCCGTGACGGCTTTGAAGTCCCGGTTGCCGTGGATTGGAAGAATGTCTACTCCTGGCTGGCTGACGCCCTGAATGGCGCCTACGATTACATCAAGGCGAACAAGTTCACCAACTATGCCGGCATGACCATTGAGCCCAAGCCGAATGAACCGCGCGGACACATGTTCCTGCCCAGTTCAGGACACGCCGTGGGCTTCATCATGAGCAAGCTGAACCACCCTGAGTTCTATGGCGTCAATCCGGAACTCTTGCAGCACGAGAGCATGGCGCTGCTGAATGCCGTGCACACCGTGGGCTATCTCACGAGCATGAACAAGCTCTTCTTCCTCCATTTCGGCAGCCAGATCAAGGGGCAGTTCGACAACGACTTCCCACCGCTCATCGGGCCGGAAGGTCTGAAGGAGACGGTCCAGATGTTCTGGGCGCTGCGCAAAGTCGGCTGGAAAGGCGTCGTGGAATACGATTGCCATATGCTGCGCGCAGAAGGTGACCCGAACGATCCGATCGGATGCCGCAAGACCTTTATCCGCGACTGCACGCGCGGGTTGGCTATTGCGCTCCTGCTCGCCGACCGCCTGATGGCGCTCGACACCAAGGGCAAGACCGCCACAGCCGCGGACCTGAACGGTACCATGCTGATGTGCAATCTGGACACCAAGAGCATTGACTCCTGGATGGCCAATGCCTAATGTTCAAAAAAAGGTGCACCGCGCGCGAGCGCCGGTGCACCTTTTTCTTTTATGAGTAAGGATTCCGCATATGGCGTATTACCTCGGCATCGACAGCAGCACGCAGAGCATGAAAGGTCTTGTGATTGATCCCGAAAACGGGACGATCATCGCACACGCGCATGTTCACTTTAGTTCTGACCTTCCCCAATTCGGCTGTCCGGACGGCGTTCTTCCGCATGCCGACCCGCTCGTCAAGCATGCGGATCCCCTCCTCTGGGTCGCCGCGCTGGATCTGCTCGTACAGCGCCTTCAAGCAACCGGCGTGGATATGGCAAACATTGCCGCGATCGGCGGCGATGGCCAGCAGCACGGCTCGGTCTACCTCAACGCGACCTTCTCCCATGCACTTGCCCATCTCTCGCCCGCGCACTCGCTCGTGGAGCAACTGACCGCCACCCTGGCGCGCAAAACAAGCCCCATCTGGATGGACAGTTCGACCTCGCGTGAATGCCGCGACATGGATCAGGCCTTTGGCAAACGACTGCAGGATGAGACCGGATCGCCTGCGATCGAACGCTTTACTGGCGCCCAGATCCGTCGCTTCGCTGCGCAGTCTCCAGCCGATTATGCGGCGACCGCGCGCATCCACCTGGTGAGTTCCTTCCTGTGCTCGATCCTGATCGGCGCCGATGCGCCGATCGATCTCGGCGACGGTGCCGGCATGAATGTATTGAATCTGCGCACCCAGACGTGGGATCCGGCCATCGCTGATTTCCTGGCTCCGGATCTGCTAGCCAAACTGCCGCGCATCGCGACGGGAAAGGCGGGCACGCTCTCCCCCTATTTTACGAAGTATGGTTTGCGCGCCGGAATCCCGGTCGCGGTCTGGACAGGCGACAACCCCGCGAGCCTCGTCGGCACAGGCGCCTGGCGTCCGGGCGTGGCCGTCATCAGCCTCGGTACCAGCGACACCTTCTTCGCCGCGCTTGACGCCTATCATACCGACCCCGAACGGTGCGGACACGTCTTCGGCAATCCCGCAGGCGGCTTCATGAGTCTGGCCTGCTTCAAGAACGGGTCGCTGGCCCGTGACCGCGTCCGTAAAAGCGCGGAGGCCTCCTGGGAATTTTTCGATCAGACCGCGTTTCAGCTGACACCTCCGGGCAATAACGGACAACTCGCGCTGCCGTGGTTTGAAGCTGAGATCACGCCACCCGTGCTCACCCCGGGGTTGCGCAGTAATTTTGATTTCAACGCTGCAGCGCCTGCGGTGAAAATCCGCGCGGCTGTCGAAGCGCAAGCGCTGGCTCTGCGCAGTCACAGCATGTGGATCGGTTCGTTTAACACCATCCGCGTCACGGGCGGTGCAGCCAAGAGTCCTGGCATCCGTCAGGTACTGGCCGATGTCTTTCAGGCGCGCGTCGAACGCATCGCGGTCTCCGATTCCGCAGCCCTGGGCGGCGCCCTGCTGGCGGCGCACCTCGACAATCATGCGCTGGACGCGCTGACGTCGCGCTTCGCGCCCGTCGAGGATGTGTGCGAACCGCGCGCCGCCTACGCCGCGACCTATGCGCAGCTGCTGCCCGCGCTGCGCGCATTGGAGCAGCAGGCCGCTAACGTCGCGCAGCCACCTGTTTGAGAATCTCAACCACCGCGCGATCCTTGGCTTTGCACTCAAAGATGATGCAGAGGCGTGGCAGCCCGGTGCGCTGACACGCTTCAACCAGCTCGCAATAATCGGTCCATGAAACGCTGTCCGCGTGCGCATGGATACGCGCTCCGTTTTCCGTGGAGAGATGAACTTTCGGCGTCCGCACGCCCCACGTAGCCAGCGAAGCGGCGACGGCATAATTAAAGGTCCATACGCCCGGATTCCACTTGAAGTGTGCGGCATCAAAGACGATCGGCAAGCCCGTCAGTGCATGAATGCGCAAACAATCCTCGCTGCTGAAGGCTTTCTGGTCGTTCTCGACGACCAACATCCGCCGCGTGGTTTCGCTCAGGCGCGGCACGTTGCGGCTAAAGCCCTGGCTCGCGGCCTCCGCGTTTGGATAGCCCGCGCGGACACCGGCGTGCAGCGTCAGATTCGGAATGCGCTCAAGCGCAAAAGCCGCCAAGATATCCGCGAACAGATCGAGCGAGGCAATCGTCTTATCCACCACGTCAGGACGCAAGGAGTTGAGCACGAAATACTGCGATGGATGTTGCGAAAGCTGAATATTTTGTGCATTGCAATAGCGGCCAATGCGCTGCAGCTCCGGCGCATAGCTCCGCCAGTCGTAATAGCCCAGATCGGCCTGCGGCAGGAATTGCTCAGGCAGACGGAACGCGCGGATGTCGCGCGCGACATTGGCTTTCAGCAACGCCTCCAGATGGTCGATGTTGCTCTCCGCCTTGGCGCGCAGATAGGCCTCGGCGGCGCGCGGGCCGATGCGTTCCAAATAACTCCGCGTTGCGCACTGCGAGCAGGTCAACTCCGGATTCAACGTCGAAATACACGCATAACCGTAGTCGATCTCCATATTTCTCCTTATTGCGCAACCTGTCGGTTAATCAAGGAGGCCGCCACGCCCGCGCCAAAGCCATTGTCGATGTTCACGACCGTCACGCCCGATGCGCACGAATTCAACATACCCAGCAGCGCGGCAAGCCCCTGAAAACTGGCGCCGTAGCCGACGCTTGTGGGACAGGCGATGACCGGCTTATCTGTCAGACCGCCGACAACCGAGGGCAAGGCACCCTCCATACCCGCCACCACCACGATCGCATGGGCATCCTCGAAACAGTCTATCCGCGTAAGCAACCGATGAATTCCTGCGACGCCCACATCGTAGAGCCGTTCAACGCGGGCGCCCATGCGCTCGGCGGTAATAGCCGCCTCCTCCGCAACCGGCAGATCCGAGGTGCCGGCGCACAGCACCGCGATTTTTCCGCGCGGTTCCGGCAAGGGCGCAACATCGTGCGTCAGAATCCGCGCCGTCGCACGGTAGACTGCAGCCGGGACTGCGTCGCAGATTTTTTGCGCGACGTCAGGCACCACCCGCGTGACAAAGGCGTTCTGTCCCGCCACGTTCAGCGCCTGCATGATTTC
>CAZMLC010000002.1:6905-18044 GCA_964567125.1 uncultured Akkermansia sp. | reverse complement strand
CCACCCGCGTGACAAAGGCGTTCTGTCCCGCCACGTTCAGCGCCTGCATGATTTCAACGATCTGCTCCGCAGTCTTGCCGGCACCGAAAATGACTTCCGACATGCCGCGCCGACGCAGACGATCATAATCCGGTTTTGCAAAATCAAACACCTTTTCCATGCGTCCCTCACTTTACCGTCAGTGCTGGCTGCTGCCAACGGCCCGTCACAACAGCACCAAAATACGTCGCCGTCTGCTGATGCGTATAGGTCAGCTTTTCCGACGCCTCGAAAAACGTCTTCTGCACCACCGCATCAAACGGCATCATCAGCAATAAGAACCCGAGCGGATCGCGACCGCATACCGTCGGGCCTGCCACGCGCAGATACTTCAGAAAGTCCTTAACGTTTTTGCGCACAAACAGTTCAAACACGCTCGAATCCAATGCCGCCACGTGTTGCTCAACATCCTGCGCATAGCTCTGAAATCCGCACGTCGCACCATGGTGCGTGTAGTCCGAGCTGACAATCACCAAGGTCTGATCATCCAGCAGCGCGCGCATCTTGGCCGCAGCTTCGCCCAGATGCTGCGCATCGAACTGTCCGCAGACCATGCAGACCACGGGTACTGCCTGCGATAAACAGGTCTGGATCAGCGGCAGCTGAATCTGGTCGCTATGCTCCGTGATGTGCGCCGCAGGTTCGCAACAGACAAAATCCAGAGCACGGAAGGCCTCCAGCCAGGCCTGATCCACAGGCAACGTCCCCAGCGGCGTCCGGAACTGGGTCGCATCCGGCACACTGACCTGATTGCGGAGCGGCAGATAGTGACTCGGTCCCATGACGACAATCCGCTTGAAACGCCGCACGTCGATCCGCTTGAGAACCCCGCCGGCCACGCGCCCCGAAAACCGATACCGCGAATGCGGAACCACGGCTGCGCAAATGTTGGCACGCCGAATCGGTGCAAGGTCGCGCAGGTATTCCGCCAAGTCGTCCTTGAGCGACTGCGCGCTGGCCGGATACCAGGCTCCCGCCAGCGGCGAGACCATGACCTTGTGCACCATCCTAACGCCCTCCGACAAGAAGCGCTTCGCACTGCTCTGGGCTGACACCATACAGGCGCACGCGCTTGAGCCGTCCCGTTTCACCCGTCATGATTTCAACCGCGCGCTTCGGCACATCAAAGACCTTTGAAAAATAGGCAACCAGCTCGGCATTTGCCTTGCCATCAACCGGTGGCGCCTGGATGCGGATACGGATCCACTCCGGATCGAGTCCGGCCACTTCAGTCTTCCCCGCACGCGGACAGACCTTGACCACCACGATGGCACCGTCGCTTGTCGCCTGTATCCATGCACCCATGCTCACCCCTACCGCATGATCAGCTTATAGACAATCTGCGAGAGATTGCCATAGATGAACTGCACCACAAAGAAGAAAATTAACGGCGTGAAATCAAGGACGCCCGTCACCAGACGCTTGCCCTTCGAAAAACGTCCCAGCAGCATGTCGCACGTTTCCTGACAGATCAGCGCCAAAACGTTAAACCCTATGATCACGGAGACCAGCTGGCAAACGATGACAAAGACCAGCGAACTCGTTAAGAAACTCAGGCCATCCAGAACCGAGAGCACGGCCAAGGCGACCAGATGCATGGCCTGACTCCACTCCGTACCCACGAGAAAGGGCGATTTTCCAACCGCAATCTCCTGGATCTCCAAACTCAAAATAGAAAGTGTTTTCAGCTCCCCGGCACGCGCAATCAGCGAGACGATCACAAAATGCGCCAGCACCAAAACAATGGGCTGAAGCCAGCGCGGCAATCCGGAAAACGGCCGTGCAAGAAAGGCAAAGACCTCCAACGCGCGACTGCTGCGGAACACAGGCGTGATCAGCATGACCACGTAGTAGACCGCCCAGAGCCGCACGATGAACAGGAAGAAGTGCAATCCGCTGAAGAGGAAGTGCGGCCACCACGCCTCGGCGATCACCGGCGCGGAGAAGATAAAGGCGGAACCGACCAGCACCTGCCATTCACCGCCCAGACGGCCCACCATCAGCGCTTTGAAGGCCCAAACAACCAGCAGGATCAGCAGGGTCATGGCCGGTTCAGACAACCGCAGCGCAGGTGCAAAGAAGGTATAGACGCGATCCGTCAGCAACGTCGCACGCGCCAGAAAGGGATTAAAGTAGAACGCACCGCTGCGCGGCGTCCACAGGCGCGCCCAGAACAACAAGAGGATCACATTAAAAAATAACTGTAAATAACCGTTCATCATGCAAGACCGTTTTTCTTTCGCATCAACCATTCGAGGGTGACAAGACCAAGTATTATAAAGAAAAGCCACCAAGAATCCCACAAGTTTCGTTCAACCGTTTCCTTAACCTCGCGCCGACCCTCGCCGAACTTTTCAAGCAGCAGATCCAACTCCGCGGGCGAGAGCACGCTCCCCTTTGTGATCTCAGCCATCTGTTCAGGGATCCGGCGATCCGTAGTCAGATCGGCAAATTCAGCCGGACGACGCGACGCGATCACGGTAAATTGCGTTTCGAGCGGTTCCGGGTAACGCTCGCCTAAGACGCGCTGCACTTCGGGCGCCTCAATGCGCAAGGCGTAGACGCCCGTCGCACTCATGGGCTCCAGCCATCCCTCATAAACGCCGTTGGATGATGGACGATAGGTCAGCGCGCAGCGCTTCAGCTGTCCCGTTTCACCGCAGCGCACGACAGCCTGGACAACCGCGTTCGTCAGCGGCGCGAAATCCGGCGTGGAGAAACGCGCGAGGATGCGAATGCGTTCGTCGGGCGTATAGTTCAGCTGATCCGTGCCCACGCGCGCGAAGGTATTGCCAGCGCGCATCTTTTCACCGGTGCCCCAGCGCATCACCTGCCCCCAGAAGAGATGGTGCAGCGTATCCCCGACGCGATAGCGCAAGCGCCAGGTGCGGTCGGAAAGCAGCATCAGCACCTTGCCTTGTCCCAGATTCTGACTCACCAGCAGGGCTTGTCGCGCCTGAAAACGCCGCGCTTCGGTCAAACGGCGCACCGCCTCATTCGCATCGTCGACAGCCGCCGAGACAGCCTGGCGCGCGCGGCGGCCCTGCTCCTCAAGATCCGCATCGGTCGCGGCATACGCCAAGACCTCTGCGCCGTCCTTGACATCGTCGATCGGCAGCCGCCAGCGCATGGGCTCCAGCTCGCGCCACATCTGCTCGTTTTCGGTCGGATTCGACGACAAGCGCATCACATCGTGCGTACGTCCGGCCGGCGTCAGCTGCACGCGGAACGGCATCTGTCCCTCGATACGCCAATCACGCGGCTGCGCCTGACAGACAACCGGCAGCACGTCGCGCAGCGTCTTGCCCTGAATCGCATAGGGCATTTTATCCGGTCCTGCCAGAATCACGAGCAGCGCGCCGCGTTCCGCCACGCAATAGCGGATCTCCTCCGCCACTTCAGGCGTCAGGACATCCTCGCCCACATCCCCGAGAATAATCACATCAAACATGCGCCAGGCATCGCGCGTCTTCGGCAATCCGCCAGCCTCGGCATCGCCGAAGGCACGCAGTGCGGAAGCATCGGGGAGCCGATTGCGCGCAATCCCCTCAATCCGGTCCGGCTCGGTCAAAACAAATTGCAAGTGCACGGATTTGTCGCGTCCGTAAAAGAGGTTGCGCAGATAGCGGAACTCCCAGCGCGGCCGACGATCCACCAGCAGCACATTGGTCCGATCATCGGTGACGTACACCTCGACCGGCCACTGATTGTTCTCCCGGACCGTCTCACCTTCCAGAGTATCAACCGCGACTGTATAGTGCCGCAACCCCTTCGTGGCAGGCGTATCCGTGAAGCGGATTTCACGCGTCACGGTCTCCGCGGTTTCCACGTCGAACGTCTCCTGCGCCAAGACCTCCTGATCGCGCAGCAGCCGTACACTGGCTTTACGTCCCTTGGCGCCTGTCGCCTGAATGCGCGCCGTGAGACGCACGCGATCACCCAGAAAAACCGTATCCTGTACGCGCACATCCGCAACCGAGAAATCAAAGGCCGGCTGCGATCCGCCCACCAGCACGGTACAGATCGGAATTGAAGCCTGCTGATAACGCCGCGCAGCAGCAGCCACGCCAGCTGAACCCGTGTGGCGTCCATCGGAAAAAAGCACCACGCCGGCCAGTTCATCCGACGGCACCACGCGCAGAACCTCTTCAATCGCCGTGGTCATGTCCGTCACAGACCGGAAGAGCGTTTCACGAATCGGCACCGGCACCGCTTCACTCCGCACGAGGCGATTGGATGCATACGCCGCGAAATCGGCTACAACGTCCACGCTCCGACCAAAGCGAAAGAGATCGAGATCGTACTTGGCCCCCAGTTTGCGCAGCAGATTGACGGGTTCCTCCACGAGTATATCGCGCGTCAGCCGCACGCGTGGCACCTCGGTGCGCTGCCGCAGCGCCGTCTTCTGCTCCGGCGTCAGCCGATCCCACAGCGCGATGTTCTGCTCGCGATCGAGCCGGTTTGTGCGGACGCTGCTGCCAGGCAGTTCACCAAAGGCCTGCGCCACATCCAGCACTTCGTTGAGCCGCCACTGCGTATCCGTACGCCACATGGAAGCGGATTCATCGAGCAGCACCGCGACGCGCCGCTGGATACGCCGCGTCTGTTCGGTCACGTAGACCGGTTGCAGCAGCATCATCAAGGCCACAAGAATCGCGACAATGCGGCATGCCATCAATCCGCGCCGGACCGATGCGCGCAAGACGCCGCATTCGCGCGCATAGGCCAGCAAAACCAACTCCAGCACGCCGCCGCTGAGCGCCGAAGCTGCCCAGAGCGGCCACGGGCCTGCCAACCAGATCACGCGCGCCAGCGTCTGGAAAAGAAGAAACGATGTCGCCGCGGCCACGGGCATGGCCAGCGCATAGCGGATCAATAAGCCCCGCGGTTTGAGGTTGTGCCGGACCACCATCCAGAGACAGAAAAGCACGCCGCAGGCCACAGCAAGCGCCCACGTTGGCACGAGGGCTGGAAGCAGGTCAGACCGTGGCAGGGTCGCATCAAGAATGGGGGGTGTCGGTGTCATGGTTCTTCCTAGAACGTCACATCTTCCGTTAGTCCGGTGCGCCGTTGAATCGCAATCCAACGCGTCAGCACGATTTCAAGCACCAAACAGATCAGTACCGCATACGCCAGCATGCGCCAGATCTCCTTGCCAAAGGTCTCGCCCGTCAAAAAGCGCTGCACATCGTCAATTTTGACCGCGCGCTGAATGTCGAGATGCGTGCGCAGAAAAGCGAGATCCTCAGCCGTGATTGTTGCCAACTCGCCCTCTTCGCGGTTGAATGGCACATAAAAGGGAATCTTTTGCGCATCGTCCATCACGCCGGCCAAGATCTCGCGCAGACGCTCGGGCACCTCGACGCTGTATTCGCCGGGAAACAACCCGTATCCCAGACGCAAGCCGATGCCCTCCGTGGTCTGGACCAGTTGACCGCTCTGCTCGCCCAACGGACCGCGCACTTGTGTCGGAATACCAGCCTTGGCCTCAACCACGTGTACGACAGGATAGGGAATCAGCGCTGCTTTTGGGATCACGCCATGCGGCTGCCGATTGCAATGCCACATCAGCTTGATGGAGGCCTGCCCTCCCTCTTTTTCCAATTCAATGATCAGATTGGCGGGCTGTCCCGCACGCAGTGCATAACGCCGATCAGACGCGCTGACACCGTCGATGCGCAGCGTGGCTTTGGCACTTGACTCGACCCATACTTCGTAGGTATCCGTGAATTTCGGAATCAGAGCACCGCTCCAGCGCACGCTGAAGGGCCCCTCCGTAAACGACGCGATCGGCGGCTGCTGTTCCCAATTGTAATCGAGCGTGGTATCCACGCGCCCGACCTGACGTCCCTGGAAACCAAGCCCCTGATAGTAAATGGCCTGCAAACCGCGTGCCGTCGGATCGTTCACCTGCGAATTGCCGCTCGTCAGCAGGATCGTTGCGCCATCCGCGGGCTGGATATTCAGATCCGCGACCGCAGGATTGGCCAGACAGTAAATCAGCTCGTGCACAAGCGGCAAAAATGAACCCTGCAACGGCAATGTGGAAACCACGGCATCGAAGGGAACCGTCGCGAGCGCGACAAAACCACGTCCGACGCGATGCAGCGCAAGAAAAGGATCGCCGTTCGATAACGACGCCTGAACTGCGGTCGCCGCAGTCGGCGCCACGCTGCACTGCCAATGCTGCGCCACCGCGCATTCAAGATCCGTGGCTGCCTTGAGACGCGCCAGATGCTCCGCTGAAAAACTCGCACCGTCAATATGCGGACGCGCCGACTCGTCAGCATGCTGCACATATTTTTCAAGGGTCAGCGGCACCAATGGACGCTCAAGCCATTGCCACGCCGTATAGAATTCGCGTTGACAATGCGGTCCGGCCACAACCAGCAATCCGCCGCCATTGGCCACAAAGCGCGCAAGACGTTCCGCGCACTCCGGAGGCAACGCGGGCACGTCGGACAAGACCACGACGCTGCAATCGGAAAACCCTTCGCGCCGCGCAATCGTCGCCACATCGACGATCTCCGGATCAATTAAGAACCGCATCTTCTCGCTGGCGGTCTCTTGATTCGCTTGCGCGATACGCTGTGCTTCGGGACGCAAGGCAAGCGCCAGATAGCGCGAACTGCGCGCCGCTGACCGCACATCCGCATTGCCTTCGACAATCAAGGTTCGCAGACCACTGATCACAGAGACCACAGCCGTACGCGTATCGTCGACAGACAGATCGTCGTGCGACACCACGCGGGCACGCACACAGTGAGCCCCGGCACGCGCAAAGCGATGCTTGAAGGTCAAGGTATGCTGCGCCCCAGGTTCCAGCTGCGCCACGCTCCGATTGGTCACAGTCACGCCTTCAACCGAAAAGAGGATCATCTCAGGCGTCACCACTTCAGAACCGGTGTTGGACAGCACAACGTGTACCGGAACTTCGCGATCGGTTCCGATCAACGCGCGTCCGAGACGGATATCCGTCACGCCCACATTGCGGAAAGCGGCCGGCACCGCAAAGGTCCGCCACAGCACCTTCGGCGGCGTGGGTAATTCACCCAGCACCGCAGCAATGGATTTCCAGCGATCTGGACGCGTCAGGTACCAGCCTGCGGACTGGCCATCGCCCAGAATGATGATTTGCTTGCCGGGGTTACTGCCCGAAGCCAGCATCAGCGCCGCGGCGGTCAGGGTGTTCATCGCATCGAAAAGCCCCTCGACCGGACGCATGCGATCCAGCGCCTGGAAAAGTTCGCGGCGATCCGTAACCGGCGCAGGCATCATCACCTGCGGAACAGGTCCGGCGACAATGAGCCCGAACGCAGTACCGCGCGCGGCCTGCTTAATAATCAGTTCCGCCTCTTTGCGCGCACGCTCGAAATTGCTCTCGCCGCCCTGCTGAAGCGTCATCGATGAGGAACCGTCAATCACCAGCACCACATCGCGCTCAGCTGCAATGCCGAAGCGGCTCAGATTCAAATCGCGTTCGAACCAGATTGCGCCGCCGGCAAGACCGCCCAGCAGCAGGGAAAAGAGCACCAGCCCGGCGCGCCAGCGCGGATAGCGCCAAACGGCAAAACTGGCACCAAACAGCGCCAGCGAAAGCAGCAGCATCGGCAGCACCACGCTCCACGGCACCTGTGAGCCCGGTTTAATGAACGGACGTGCCAGCACCAGCGCCAGCAAGGCAAGCAAGAGACAGCGTGTAGCCAGCAGTAGCGCCTCCTCCAGCAGCAAGCGCCGCCGACGTAGCACCATGGACTCGCGCAAGAACATGAAGGCTCCCCACTGCACCACCTGCGCCGACTTGCGGTTAAAAAGGTGGATCAGCACGGGGACTGCAATCGCTCCGAGACCCAACAACATCCATGGCGTGAAAAATTCCATACTGCTTGATTCACTTAGTAGCGTCGCCGCGACAGATAATCGGATAAGGCGACGTCAAACGGCTGACTGGTCGGCATCGCCCGGTAATCGGCACTGATTTCACCGCATCCCCCTTTGATCGTCGTAAGGAACGCACGCAACTGATCGAGGTAACTGGCACGCAACGTGCGCGGATCGACCTCCAATTCATCGGCGCTCTCCAGATCGTGGAATTCAGTGAACTTCTCAAAGGGGAAATGCAGCTCCTCTTCCGCCATAATGTGCAGCACGATCACCTCATGCCGCCGATAGCGAAAATGATGCAAGGCCTTGAGCAACTCCTCCGGCGTGTCAAAGAGATCGCTCAGCACAATCACCAGCCCGCGTCGCGGAATGCGCTCCGCAATGTCGTGAAAAATCGGACTGATCGCCGTGTCGTGGCCCGCTTCGGTCTGATCGACGCACTCCAGCAAGGTGCGCACCTGACTGGCGCGTGATCGTGCCGGCACATAGGTTCTGATCTTCGAATCAAAGGTCACCAGACCCACAGCGTCCTGCTGTCCGACCAGCATGTACGAAAGTGCCGCGGCGATATGCTGCGCATATTCGAATTTGGAGAGACAGACGCCGTTGCGCTGCGCCGCACGCGTGCCGCGATAGGCCATGGAGCCTGAGGCATCCAGCAGGATCGTCGCGCGCAGGTTGGTCTCTTCGACGTACTGCTTGATGTAGTAACGATCCTTGCGTCCGTAGACGCGCCAGTCCATGTTTTTCAGATCATCGCCCGGCGTATATTGCCGATGCTCCGCGAACTCCACGGAAAAGCCCTTGTGCGGACTCTGATGGCGTCCCGCGACAAACCCCTCCATCAAACCGCGCGCAACCAATTCAAGGCGCGACAGCTTGGCGGTTGTATCCGCAGGCAACCAGCGCATGTAGCGCGGCGTCTGGAGCGTTGTTTCGGACATCGGGCACACCCTTACGATTAAATGTCGAGTTCCTCGCGCGGCTTCATCGCCTGAATCAGCTTGGCAACGATCGCATCGCTCGTTACGCCCGCAGCTTCCGCATTGAACGTGGTAATCACGCGATGGCGCAGCACCGGCAAGGCCACAGCCGTCACATCGGCTGTAGTCGCATGCACGCGTCCCTGTAAAATCGCACGCGCCTTAGCCGCGATGATCAGGTTGATCCCCGCACGCGGTCCGGCACCCCAGCCCACCATTTCGCGCACGAAATCTGGCGCCTCCGGCTGCTTGGGACGCGTTGCACGCACCAGATTGCGCGCATAGTCAATCACATGGTCAGCCGCAGGTACGCGCCGCACCACATCCTGCAGCCGCATAATCGCCGCAGCATCCAGCACCTTGGACAGCGTCGCATGGCTCGTGCTGGAAACCTGACGGATAATCTCGCGTTCCTCATCCGCACTCGGGTAATCGACCACGATGTTGAACATAAACCGGTCAAGTTGCGCCTCGGGCAGCGGATAGGTTCCTTCCTGCTCAATCGGATTCTGCGTGGCCAGTACGAAAAATGGTTCGGGCAACGCAAACGACTGCGCGCCAACGGTCACGTGGTGCTCTTGCATCGCCTCCAACAGGGCAGCCTGGGTCTTGGGCGGAGTACGGTTGATTTCATCCGCCAGCACCATGTTGGCAAAGAGCGGTCCGTGGACAAACCGGAAGATGCGGCGTCCCGTGGTGTGATCCTCTTCCAGCACATCCGAACCTGTAATGTCGGACGGCATCAGGTCGGGCGTAAACTGGATACGCTTGAACGAGAGATCGAGCACCCGCGCCAGCGTGCTCACCAGCAAGGTCTTGGCCAGTCCCGGCACGCCGACAAGCAAGGCGTGCCCGCGACTGAAAATGGCAATCAGAACCTCTTCGACGACTTTATCTTGCCCAATGATCACACCGGATAGTTGCGTTTTAATCTGCTGATAGGCTGTTTTCAGCTCGGCAATCAATTCGGCATCACGCGTGGTATTAACCGTGGTGTCCATACGAAAATCCCCTTTGTGCGTTCACCCTGTTTAAAAAGAATAGCATACAGGAATCAGCACCTGTATTCAATAGCAAGCGCGCACGATCGGGAAAAATAGGCCGTGGCTTTACTTTCAGCCTAAAGCCCGCTATACTGTAAATTCATCTGTGCGGACCGTTTTCCGCTTCTGCGCACGCGCGCCTGTTTACGCCCCTGTTTTATGGAAGAACCGCTCATACTTGACTCAGCGAACCGTTGCGTTCGCGTTGAATTTCTGATTCAGACCTGCTGGCTCGGCGCTACGGTCTATCCACAGGCTGCGACTTGGCGCATCTGGTTTCATGACAAGCTGGTGGTCGACACCTCGCTCATCGGCTTGACGCCCCGCTCCGCACCGACGCCCATACTCTGCGGATTGCGCATGGAGAAGGTCGCGCGTCATCGCACACAGACACCGATCGGTCCAGGCCGCGAATGCGTTGTCCGACTCGTCGCGCAGCACACCGCGCAGCAGCTGGTGCTCCGCCTGCGCGTCACGGACCAGAGCGCCTTTTGCGAAGTCCGCCGCTACCGCGCGCGCAGCACGGATGGCGATGCTCCTGTCTTCCGCACTCATCTGCCGTCCGGTTCGACCCCGCTTTCCGCTGCGGATGAACGCCCCTGCGTCGCCTACAGTGCATCGGGCAAACTCATCGCCTATTGGGAACATGCGTGCAGCCAGCACCTGGTCTTCTTCGATCGTCCCGGCGATCTGCTTCCGCGCAGTTTTAACGTCCATCCGCGTTTTGATACGCTCGCTTTTAACGACGGACTCGATGCCTGCAAGAAAATCTTCCTGCAGCTTCCATTTACGAAATCAGCAGTACCGGAACCCCATTTCAGAGCCGCACTGACGCCCGCCGCGCAGGCTGCGCTGCGCACCATCCTTGCCCGCGCGAGCGATGCGGACGACTTCTGGGTCATCCGCGGCGAACCCGGCGTTTTCGCCGTCACCGCCACACGCAAAGGTGCCTGCTGGCACATCGCCGGCATCACCGCCGCGGCGCGTACGCTGACGATCCGTTTCGAAGAGCTTGCGCTGCGCACCCCGACTGATTGCCGCGCGGAACAGTATACGGTGCGCATCCAGCGCGACCCGAACAAGCTGGAACTCGGCACGCTGATCGACGAAACGTTCACGGCGCAACCCGCGCACATCCGCGTTGCCCTTGACCTCGCGTCCAACGGCGGCTTTTTGCTGACTTTCACGCC
>CAZMLC010000002.1:0-6805 GCA_964567125.1 uncultured Akkermansia sp. | reverse complement strand
AACTGCACCTTGACCCTTTCCCCGTTTTTTCGCATACTGCTGGCGAGGACAATCTACAATGAAAACTATCTATGCCTGTATTGGGCTGGCCCTGCTTGCAGGTTGCCAGAGCAGTCTCTTTTTTGATGCGGAAGAACCGGGGATGCATTACTACGTTGCGCCAACGGGGAGTGACGCCAACGCAGGCACCCGGCGCGCGCCGTTTGCCACGCCGTACGCCGCGCAGGCCGCTGTGCGTAAAAGCGTCAAGCGCGCGTCCGAGCCCATCACGGTCCATTTTGCACCCGGCACCTATACGCTGACCGAACCGCTGCTCTTCACGGACGCGGATTCGGGGTCGGCAGCCATCACCTATTGCGCGGACAAGCCCGGCTCCGTGATATTCAGCGCAGGCCAGCGCATTGAGGGCTGGACGCTGCGCTCAAACGGGGTGTGGAGCGCGACCATTCCCTGGTTGAAGGGGATGAAAGAGCCGTTTACGCAGCTGTACGTCAACAACGAACGCCGCCCCTGCGCGCGCACCCCGAATGAAGGCGCTTACTTCTATACGCGGCGTCTCACGCTCACAAAGAAGCCACAGAACCATACGCAGGAGTGTATCGGGTTCAGCGTCAACAAGGACGAGGTGCTGCCCTGGATCAGCCAGCCGCAGGTCCGCATCGCGCTCTTCCACAACTGGGTCAACTCCTACAACCGCGTCGCCGACTGGGATGCGCAGCGCAACCGCGCGGTCTTCGGACGTTCCGCCGGCATCTTCTTTCTCGGGCCCGAAGTGCGCTATTATGTGGAGAACAGCCTGGAGGCCCTCGATGCGCCCGGCGAGTGGTATGCCGATACGCAGAGCGGCACGCTCTACTACAAACCCCGCGCAGGTGAAGATCCGCGCCGCTGCGAGATCGTTGTGCCGCGCCTGACCGCCCGCATGATCCAGTTTGAAGCCGACTACAAAGCCGGACGCTACGTGGAGAACATCCATTTCCGCAACATCAGCTTCCGCCATACCGATGCGGATCTGTCGCTCAATTATCGCCACAGCGTGCAGGGTGCGCACACCCAGCAGGGCGCCATCACGGCGCGCGGCCTGCGCAACAGCTCGGTGATCAACTGCGAGTTCACTTTGCTTGGCGAACACGGCGTCTCGTTGCTGGAAGGCTGCAGCTCAAACCTGATCCGGCAATGCCATCTGCACGCATTGGGCGGCGGCGGCATCTACCTCTCCGAAGGAGCCCCGGCCACCACAAATCTGAGCCATCACACCACCTTCAACCGCGTGGACAACAATTACATCCACGATGGCGGGCAGATCTTCCGAGCCGCCTGCGGTGTCTTCATGGGCGGCAGTGCCAGCCACAATGTGATCACCCACAATGAGATCTGCGACCTCAGCTGGATGGGCATCCATCAGGGCTGGAGCTGGACCGGTCGTGCGCCCGCCTACTCGCACCACAATGAGATCGCTTACAACCACATCCACCATCTGGGAAACGGCGTGCTCAACGACATCGGCGGCATCTATACCCTCGGTGTTTCGACGGGGACCATCCTGCATCACAACCGGATCCACGACATCTCGCGCTTTGAGCGCGGGCGCGAAGGTTATGGTGGCTGGGGCATCTACCTGGATGCCGGCAGCTCGGAAATCACAGTCACGCAGAACCTCGCCTACAACACGCGCGACGGCGCCCTGCACCTGCACAACGACAGCTATCCCCACGGCGACATCATCACGAACAACATCTTCGCCTGCTCGCAGGATGGCGAACTGATCCGCGGCAACATCAAAGACAGCGAGAAACGTCACGTCACCTTTGAACACAACATCGTCTACACCGAGTCCAGCAACATCTACAACGGCAGTAACTGGAAGACCAACAGTAATTTTTTCTGCGATTACAACCTTTACTGGAGTGCAACCACAAATGCGCCGATCTTCGGTCAGTCCTGCACCTGGGAACAGTGGCAAGCCGCGGGGTTGGATCGTCACAGCCGGATCGCTGATCCGCGCTTTGTCAACCCTGCACAGCGCGACTTCACCGTGCGACCAGACTCCCCCGCATTTGCTCTGGGCTTTAAGTCCTTTGACAGTGCTTCCGCCGGACTCTATGGCGAACGTGCCTGGCGCACACTGCCTGCCCGCTATCCGCACCGCATCGTCGAACGCGCCATGCCGCCGTTGCCGCCGGCCCGCCTCGCCTATGGCTTTGAAGAGGAACCCATCGGCGACCAGCCGGGTGACGGTTTCGTTTTCGAAGGCGAAGGGGGCAGCATCCGCGTGGCCGCAGGCGGGATCAACCAGGGTCAGTGCCTCCGCATCGTCGACAGCCCGACAATCAAGTACCCTCACGATCCGCACGTTTACTATCGACCTGAAATGACCAACGGCCTCATCACGGAAACCTTCTGGCTGAACTATGAACCCGGTGCGCTGATCGCCCATGAATGGCGCGACTGGCCGGCCAGCCGCACGCTCATCAGCGGCCCGCAGCTCAGGATCAATGGTCAGGGCGACGTGACCGCGTCAGGCAAGAAATGTCTGACGCTTGCACCCCGCCAGTGGCATCGGATCACCATCGTCTGCGGACTCGGCTCGGAGGCATCCGGCTCCTGGGAGCTGCGCATCCAGCCGGCGAACGAGGCGGAGCAGCGCTTTGCGGCTCTTCCTTGTGCCGCAGGCTTCAAGAAACTCGACTGGATCGGCTTCATGTCGCTCGAAACGAAAGCCACGGCGTTTTGTATCGACGACCTGACCCTGCAACGGGAACAGCCCAGCAAAAAGGATTAAGCGCAATTCGCGACGACTTCCGGCACAAAATCCTGTTTGCTATTTTAGCCGCTTGTACGATATACTAACGACTTATGCGAATTTCTGGAGGAGAGTGGTGCGGACGTAAGCTGAAGGTGCCAGCAGGTGATGCTGTACGACCGACTCAGGATCGCGTTCGGGAAGCTCTCTTCTCCATGCTGATGCAGTGTGTTCCCGACTCGCGTTTTCTGGATCTTTTCGCCGGTTCTGGCGCTGTGGGCCTGGAGGCTCTCAGCCGCGGCGCGCGCGATGCGACGTGGGTTGAGCAGTCCGCCAAGCACGTCGCGATTTTGAAAGAAAACAAGGCGGTGCTGGCACCCGAGCTTGGCGAGGTTGTCTGCGCGGATGTGATGCGCTGGCTTCGCGGTGCGGGATGCGGACGCCGCTACGACATCGTGTTTGCGGATCCGCCGTATGAATGGGCGCGCGAACAGGGTTTGGTGGGATTGATGACGGCCCTCTGTACGGGTAATGTCATTGCCGAGCGCGGTTTTTTTGTTGCCGAGACTGCGGAGAACACACCCGCAGAGGAAATCGCAGGATGGACGCTGCTGCGCGATAGAACGTATGGCCATACGCGACTGGCCCTTTATCGGCGCAACGCGGAGCAAAGCAAAGTTGAGTGATTATGCATAGAGTAGCTGTATATCCAGGAACGTTTGATCCACTGACATTAGGTCACTTTGACCTGATTCAGCGCAGCGCATTGCTGTTCGACAAGGTGGTCATCGTGGTGGCCAGTCTTTCAGCCAAAGCAACCGGCATGTTCGATCTTGAGACGCGTTTAGCTATGATGCAGGAGAGCATTGAGGCCGCAGGTATCAAGAACGTTGAGATCGACAAACTTGACCGTCTGCTGGTCGATTACTGCCGCAGCCGCAGAATCGGCGTCGTTGTACGCGGTCTGCGGGTCTATTCCGATTTTGAATATGAATTCCAGATGGCGTTGACGAACCGTAAACTCGCCCCAGAGATCGAGACGCTTTTCATGATGCCGAACGAAAATTACAGTTACGTCACGGCCAGCACGATCCGCGAAATCGCCCGTTACGGCGGCGATACCAGTTCGTTCGTCCCTGCACCGGTTCAGAAATATCTTGATCGGCACAGAGCGGAACATCCCGAAAAACAGATTCGCACAGGAGGCGGCGTTGGAAACACAGGCGCGTTTGATCGTTGATATTGCCCGCCTCGAATCCGAGGGCGAAGCGTATAAAGGGGAGACGTCCATTGACGTGCTCGATTTGGGTGAAAGCGAACTGCTTACCCCGCTCAGTGGTATCCGGTATAACCTCTTTATTCAGCTTTTAAACACGGAACTGCTTGTCCGAGGCACGTTAAGTGTGCATTTGCAATGCATCTGCGTGCGCTGCGGAGCCACGTTTGAGACCGATGCCGTGGATCGTGATTTTGTCGAGTCCTATGAAATTTCTCCTGAAAATGCGTTCATGGACTTGACCGATGCCGTTCGGGAAGCTATTATACTTGCCCTTCCCGGATATCCAGTTTGTCGAGAGGCCTGTAAAGGTCTCTGCATGAAGTGTGGCGCGAACCTGAACACCTCGAAGTGTTCGTGCAACCGTAAGGGCAATGATATGCGATGGGCCGCGCTGGATGCGCTGGACGCGCAGATGATGCCTCAGGAAGAGGAAGAACACGAGGATTTGGATCGCGGAAAAAAGCGCGGTCGTAAGCCGACAGTTAAGGAGAAATGAGCAATGGCAGTACCCAAAAGGAAAAAATCGAAAATGAGAATCCGTCAGCGCAAAGGCCAGGTCAAGGCTGAGCTGGCTCAGGTGCAGGAATGCCCGAATTGCGGCGCTGCGCAGCAGACGCACCGCGTGTGCCCCTCCTGCGGCATGTACAAGGGACGCAAAGTCCTGACCGTCGAAGCGTAATTAACGCGTTCGAATTCTAAAATGCGACGGAGCTGCTGACCTCAAACCATGCAGTCTCCGTTGTTTTTAATTATGTCTAGTACATGGATTAAATTATGCGAATAGCCTTGGATGCAATGGGCGGCGACCATGCTCCCTACGAAATCGTACGAGGGGCAGTTGAAGCCGCCGCTATACCCAACAACGCGATTTCGTGTATCCTGCTGGTTGGCGACGAAACCGCAATACGGAATGAATTAGCACGCTACCCCAAAGCCAACATGAACCGCCTCGAGATTGTGCATGCCCCGGAAAAGATTGAGATGGGCGAATCTCCGGTTGTCGCGGTCCGAAAGAAAAAATTTTGCTCCATCAATGTCTGTATGGACTTGATCAAGACCAAGCGCGCGGACGCCATGGTCTCGGCCGGAAACTCCGGCGCTGTCTCAACCGCTGCAGTTTTCGCGCTCGGCCGTATCCCCGGCGTCTTACGCCCCGCCATCGCCACCGCGCTGCCGACGCGTCGTCCTGACCGTCCGATGCTGCTCCTCGATGCAGGCGCTAATATGGACTGCGACGAAACCTGGCTCTCCCAATTCGCCGTCATGGGCGCCGCCTATTCGAAAACCGTGTTGAAGCGCCCGGATCCGATCGTGGGACTGCTCAGCATCGGGACCGAATACGGCAAAGGCAATGAAATGACCAAGAAGGCCTTCCATTGCCTGGAAAAACTGAAAATCAACTTCCGCGGCAACATCGAAGGCCATGACCTCTTCATGGGCGAAACCGATGTCGCGGTCTGCGACGGCTTTGTCGGCAACGTGGTGCTCAAGACCGCGGAGAGCGTCGCTCATGCCGTCGGGTTCTGGATCAAGAAGGAGTTCTTCATGGATCCCGTGCGCATGCTCGGAGCCCTGTTGCTCAAGGGCGCGCTCAAGACCATCAAGAGCCGCATGGATCCTGAAATCTACGGTGGCGCGCCCCTGCTGGGTGTGCCCGGCGCAGTGATCATCTCGCACGGGTCCTCCTCCTATCGGGCTGTCTATCATGCACTGATCGCCGCCGCTGCCGCCGCGTCGAACAACCTGACGGAGGAGATCACCGCGCGCATCGCAGAGATCGAGGAACTTCCCATACCCGTCGACGGGCACTAACCGTGCGCGCGAGAACAAAAAGGCAGGTGCAGCCGCATCTGCCTTTTGTTATTTTAACGCTGCACATGCTGAATTCAGGAATCGCGCCATGTTGAATCAATTTTCACGCACAGCGTTACTGTTAGGCGAAGAAGGCCTTGCCCGTCTGAAACAGGCGCGCGTTGCGGTCTTCGGTATCGGCGGCGTGGGTTCCTACACCGCTGAAGCGCTTGTGCGCAGCGGTCTCGGTGCCATTGAGCTGATCGACGACGACAAAGTCTGCATCACCAATCTGAATCGGCAGCTGCTGGCGACGCGTTCGACCGTCGGCCAGATGAAGGTCGAAGCCATGAAGGCGCGACTTCTGGATATCAACCCCGACCTTGAGATCGTTGCCCGCGCATGCTTCTTTATGCCCGACACTGCGGCTGACTTTGATTTTTCACGCTATTCCTATGTCGTTGATGCCGTCGATACCGTGATCGCCAAAATCACGCTCGTTGAGAAATGCCACGCCGCAGGTGTCCCGATCATCTCCTGCATGGGTGCCGGCAATAAACTTGATCCCACGCGCTTCGAAGTCGCGGATCTCTTTGCGACCTCCGTCTGTCCGCTGGCGAAAGTCATGCGCAAGGAACTCCGCGCACGCAATATTCCAGCGCTCAAGGTCGTCTATTCCAAGGAGGAGCCTATTCCCCCGCGCGATGATCTGCGCAACAGCTGCGCCGTCAACTGCGTCTGTCCACCGGGTACAATCAGGAAATGTACCGCCCGCCGCCAGATTCCCGGCAGTGTCTCCTTCGTTCCCTCTGTGGCAGGCCTCATCATTGCCGGCGAAGTCGTGAAGGATCTGGTAAGAAGTTCTTAGTTCCCAGTTTCCAGTTCCCAGTTTGCGTCCAATTTCTTCCCCAAAAAGAAACGCATGAGCGTCCGGACGTGCTTCGTTCTCAGGGAACGTCGATCCGGCATACTCATGCGTTTCATAAAAAAAA
>CAZMLC010000001.1:148254-178329 GCA_964567125.1 uncultured Akkermansia sp. | reverse complement strand
CGCCTTTCCGCTGTCCGCCGGAAACAAAACAAACTATGATCTACCGCGTGGCTTGAAAAAGCCTTTTTCAGCATCGACTAATTGGGGATCCACTTTGTTTAAAAGTTTCCGATTGTGTGACACCAGTCGAATTTATAATGTCGGTTGAGAACTGTAGTGAACATGAAGCTTTAATAAAACTGGGACTGTCTGAGTTAGAAATTAAACGATACAGTCAGAGAGGGGAAACGTATGAAAAAGCATGGAAAATTTTAAAAAACAAAACAGGCTCGCAAAATCCGTAGCTGCTGATCTTGAGAGAAACGTGGTCGTATCAAAAAATCAGCGAATTAGTTCCGAATGCTGACTGTTTCTGTTAACGTACACGTATGCCCAACATTACGATCCCAGGTCGGATGGCATAGTGGTGTTGCACATTCTTGTAAGAGGTGTGCGACAGCGGATCGGCTGGATTGTGTATGCTTGCGGCACGATGAGCGCGAATCGTAACAGCGTGGATGGTTTTTCACGTGTTGCCTTTGTCTCCCCGCTTGAAACTTGGAACTTGCAACTCTCTTCCCCCCTAGATAAATACATAGATTCGATTCCGTGCGCTGTGGTATACTGACGGCAACAGTATAAGGATGCAGGCATGGCTGAAGCGAACAAATCAGAGAGTGTTGCACAGAATCCAAGCGTGGAGTCGATCAGTGGTTCGGTGGAGTCGATTGTCTACCGCAACGATGAGACCGGCTATACGGTCTGCACGGTCAAGACGGTCTCTGTTGCGCCGGGCGCGCGGAAATCCGAGGAGCTGATTACGCTGGTGGGAAATTGTGCTGCGATCTGGGAGGGTGAGGAACTCCACGCCGAGGGCCAGTGGAACCGGCATCCTTCGCATGGCCGCCAATTCCAGGCCAAAAGCGTGACCTGCATCACCCCCACCTCGAGTGAAGGTCTGCGGCGTTATCTTTCGAGCGGTATGATCAAGGGGATCGGTCCCAAATTCGCGCAGCGGATTGTCGATAAATTCGGCGAGAAGACGCTGGATATCATTGATCTTGAGTCGGCGCGTCTGCGCGAGGTCGAGGGGATCGGCGCGAATCGCTGCAAACTCATTAAGGAGTCGTGGAACGAGCAGCGCGGTATCCGCGAAATCATGATTTTCCTGCAGTCGCATGGCATCGGAACCGCCAAGGCCGCGCGCATTTACCGGCAGTACGGTGCCGACGCGATTGCGGTGGTGAAACGCAATCCCTACCGTCTCTGCGAGGATGTCTGGGGCATTGGCTTCAAGACCGCGGATGGTATTGCGCTGAGCGTCGGGATTCCGCACGATTCCGAGGTGCGCGCCCGGGCCGGCTTGATTCACACGTTGCAGGTCGAGGCCGATGAGGGAGGACACTGCTACACGGTGGATGCGGACTTGCTGCTGCATGCCCAGGAACTGCTGGATATCTCCATTGAGATCCTCTCGGATGCGCTCAATAAGGAGTTTGAGAAGGGCACCCTCGTGAAAGAGGAAAATCGCGTCTACCTGCGCGACCTCTACCGGGCCGAGGTCCGCGTGGCGCACAAATTGCGGGCGCTGCTGGATACGCCGCGCAATTTCAAGCCGATCGACGCGGATCGCGCCATTGCCTGGGCCGAGCAGAAGATGGGATTGATGCTGGCTCCCTTGCAACGCGAAGCGCTGGCCAATGCCATCCGGTCGAAAGTCTCTATTATTACCGGTGGGCCGGGCGTGGGTAAGACGACCATTATCCGCGCCTTGACGGAAATCTTCGCTGTGCGCAAGCTCGATATCCGGCTTGCCGCGCCGACGGGCCGGGCCGCGAAGCGCATGGCCGAGGCGACAGGGCATGAGGCCCAGACGATCCACCGGCTTTTAAAATTTAATCCCAGCCTCCGCGGCTTTGAGTTCGATGCGGATAATCCGTTGGCGGGGGACTGTTTTATTCTCGATGAAACGTCGATGATCGACGTGCGCCTGCTGGAGCAGTTCTTATGCGCGCTGCCGGACACGGTGACGCTGATTCTGGTGGGGGATACCGACCAACTGCCGAGCGTAGGGCCCGGCAATGTACTGCGCGATCTGATTGCCTCCGGGGTGGTGCCGTCGTGCCGGCTGGATGTGATTTTCCGTCAGGACCAGACCGGGTATATCGTGCGCAATGCGCATCATGTCAATCGGGGTGAACCGCTGGAGACGCCTGCTGGACCGAGTGATTTCTATTTCATTGAAACAGGCGAGCCGGAAACGATTATCGCACGGACTGTCGAGCTGATGACGCAACGGATTCCACAGAAATTCAAGATGGATCCGCTGATCGATGTGCAGGTCCTGACGCCCATGCGCAAAAACGTGCTGGGGACGGAGAACCTGAACGATGTGATCCAGACGGCGCTGAATCCTGCGGCGCCGTCGCTGGTGCGCGGCTGTACGCACTATCGGCAGGGGGATCGCGTCATGCAGGTCCGCAACAATTATGACAAAGAGGTCTTTAACGGTGATATCGGGTTTATCAAAGAGGTTGATGAAGCGGATCGCTCGCTGGTCGTGCTGTTTGATGGACGTCCCGTGGCCTATGCGCAAACCGAACTCGACGAGTTGGTGCTCGCCTATGCCTGTTCGATTCACAAATCGCAGGGAAGCGAATACCCGGCTGTCATCGTGCTGATGCATACGCAACATTATAAATTACTACAACGAAATCTGTTGTATACGGCAATCACGCGCGGAAGAAAACTCGTTTTGGTCGTGGGTTCGTCGCGTGCTGTGGGCATTGCGATCAAAGCCAATCAGGTGCGTGAACGCCGGACGACATTGCGGATTAGAATGAAAGGAGACCTGAATTGAAAATATGTGTAACTGGAGCAAGTGGCTTGCTGGGGCGATCCGTTATGGCGGAGCTCGAGGAACATCATTTGGGTCAGGTCGTCGGCATCGGCTATTCGCGGATTAAGCCGGGAATGGTCCAGATCGATCTGACGCAGGCCGAGCAGGTTGTCGCGGCGTTAGATAGCCTGCGTCCGACGGTGATCATCCATGCTGCGGCGGAGCGCAGGCCGGATGTCAGCGAAAACGATCCAACGCGGACGCGGTTGCTGAATGTCGACGCAACGGCGACATTGGCGGGATGGGCGCATAAAAACAAGGCCTGGTTGATCTTGATTTCGACCGACTATGTTTTTGATGGCAAATGTCCTCCTTATTCGGTGGTGGCGAAACCGGCGCCGCTCAATGGGTACGGTGCGAGCAAGTTGGCGGCGGAGATCGTGGTTCAATCGATGGCCCCTTCGGCGGCGATTCTGCGCGTGCCGGTTCTGTACGGACCGGTTGAACATCTGGATGAGTCCGCGGTTACCGTGATTGCTCAGGCGATGCTGACTGCAAAGGCGCACGGTACGTCCGTTGAGATGGACCACTGGGCAATACGCTATCCGACGTTTACGTCAGACATTGCCGTTGTGCTGCGGCAGATGCTGCAGCGCCATGCTCGGGGACAAGCCGTATCCGGGATTTATCACTGGAGTGGACTCGAGTCCATGACGAAGTATGATATGGCGCTGACGTGTGCGCCGTTGGTCGGCCTCGACCCCGCGCGGATCACCGCACACATCGGTCCTGCGCAGGGGACTCCGCGTCCGAAGGATTGTCATCTCGATTGTTCGCGGCTCACGACTATGGGCATTGGACAGCAGACCTTATTCCGTGCTGGCATCAAGCGTGTGCTTGCGCCCTTCCTCGAGTTGACGTAATCCGCAAGGCTGTTGTCTTACGGCTGTTTTTCTTTTTGATCCGTTGGTTCGTGCAGCTGCTGCGCGGCAACCCAGCCGCGTCTTCCCTGTGCATCCACGCGCACCCATGCGCCGGCAGACTCCAACGGCAGGACCGTGGTGCCGGGCGACAATGTGAATAGAACCGGGCTGCGGTATGTGGGGGCGAATTTGACCTCGGTGAGCTGGCGCAGCGTTCGCGTCGCGAGCTGCGGTTTCTGCCAGAGTCGGTGGGCGGTAATCGCGCCACTGATGAAGATGACCAGCGCCAGCAGGACCGCTAAGCGCGGGGTGGTGGCTTTAAACTGGAAAAAGCAGAAGCAGGCGAGCAGGGTTGCTCCGCAGAGCACCATTAAGGGAAACGCATGGCGCATATTCTGATTCACGGTCTCAATGGTCAGGACGGACTGCACGACAGACTCGGTCGTGGCCGGTGAATCCGTGCTGATGATGCGCACGGTGTCGTTGGTTTGCGTCGGGGCATCTTTTATGAAGGTGATGGTGAATGGACCGGCTTGTGCGCGTTCATACCGTCGTGTGGCAGGATTGAAATAGGTCAAGGCGAGTGCACCGAGGGTGGTTGCGTTCGTTGTCTGTGGAATGACGATCTGTTCAGTGTGCAGGCGCGACGCTTCGCGCAGGCGCTCCTTCACTGGATAGACCTTGAAGCCCTGGGCATCGGGTATAGTGGGCGTGGCGCCATTCAGGTTGCCGTCGCCCTGCACCTCGACCTGCAGTTTTAAGATATCGCCGGGCTGGGCTGCCTGGGGTTCCAGTTTAGCTTTAAGCTGGAAGGTGCCGACCGCGCCGCTGAAATCAGCGGGTTTCCCCGCTTCCGGCAGCGTCTCGATGCGCAGGGTGAAGGGGGCGATTGCGATCGAGGCATTGCGCGACTGCGTAAAGGAGAAAAAGCCGCCGGTTGAGCGTTCAACCACGGTGCAGTGCAGGCGGGCGGAAAAGGTGCGTTCGCCGGCTTTGCTTGCTTGCGCAGGTGCTGAGAAGCGAATGACGTCGAGCGGTTTGCCCTGTGCCTGTTTCTTAACGGTTCGCGGCAGCGATACCAAGGGCTGAAGCGTCAAGCCAAGTTCCTCAATCGGGACCTGGCTGATCTGGATATCCTGGACTTCGCAGCCTGCGCTGACCTCCACTTCAAAGAGAAGCTCGAAGGGCTGGTTGAGAAAAACGTGCGTCGGCCGCGTGGAGAAACGGGCCGCCTGAAGCGAGGCAAGCGCATTCACAATCCCCGCGAAAAAGATGAGTATAAACGTGGACAGATAGCGGTTCATGCTGCCTCCTGAAGCAGGGTGACGATCACCGAAGCCAGAAAGATGAAGGAGAGAAATCCTCCCGCCAGAATGCAGGTATCAGCAAAGCTCAACAGCGCTGTGGCTTTTTTTGTTTTACGGAATGTAAACAGGAGGAGCAGCCCTAGCCATAAAATACTCCAGCCCACGAAAAAGGCATACGCGCGTGTTTCACAGGGAAAGGCGTAATGCCAGAAGAAAGCCGCATGCGACCACGGGAGCTCGTTCTGTTCATGGTTCGCCTGCCTGGAGAGCGCTGCGAGCATGCCCTGTTTGATCTCCGGCGTTAATCCGAGGTATCGTTCCGCGCGTGCAAATGCGCGCAGCGCGGATTGGGGATCATTGCTGAGGATGGCCGTGTTCCCCTGGTTGATAAAGAGCTTGCCTTGGATGGTGCCTTCGCGAATCAGCCGCTGATAGGTGTCGAGCGCTTTTGTATAATCCGCCGGGGTTGTTGCGGAAGCAGCTTGCATATTGGCTTGCTCCCACAGGAAGTCGCGCGTTGTGTCCGCAGTAGCTTGCGTTTGCGCTTCGGCCGCTATTCCGAGTTGCGCGCTGAGCAAAAGAGCCATCACGATCAATCCGTGTGACATGGCGCACCTCCTTTGCAATCCAGTTTGGGAAGCACCGCGAGAACCTGCTGACGCAAATCATCCAACGCGTCAGCGGCATCAGGACGGTACATCTGCTCGTCCAGTTTTTCCAAGAGCGCGCGGACTGTGCGCGCGACATCGTCCTGACAGCCCTGCGCAATCAGCAGGTCGTGGACGTCGCTGGCGGTATAGGCATGCCCTGAACGCTGTTTGAAGCGTTCAGCAATGCAGGCGCGCAGGGCGTGTGCAAGATCGGCGGGCGTGGCAGCCTGCTTCGTTAAGCGTTGGGCGCGGTGCACGGCGCCCGATACGCGCCGTAACGAGCGCAGCTTGGCGATCAATTTGAGGCCAGCAGGAATCACCCATGCCAGACTGCAGAGCAGCGGGCCGATCAGGAGAAGGGTGATCACATGCAGGCGTGGCGGCAAAAGCGGATCGTTCTGCTCGGCGAGTGTCGACCAGAGCAAGCCTGCGGGATAGACCGTGACGTCGGTTGAGGCAAGCGCATCCGCTTCGTTTTCCGTTGCGGTCGCAATCTGCGTGGTGGCCCGCGCCTGAATCGGAATCGGCTCTGTTACGATCGGTGCATATTTCTTGGACTCTGAGTTGTAGTAGCTCAGGTGGATGGCCGGGAATTCCAGCGTGCCTGCGCGTGTCGGACGGACGCGATAGGTAAACCGTTTGCCATTGGAGAGCGTCTCGGCTTTCACGTTTTCGTCATAGATGCGGAAGTCGTGCGTTAGATTGGTCTGCAATCCGAGAATCGGCGTCTTCATGTTGGCCAGACTCAACGGGCCTGTGATTTCGAGTGTTAAGGTCAGCGGATCGCCTACTTTGCACAACGTGGAATCAAACGCGGCGGTGGCTGTGGCCTGCTTCCCCACGGAGCCGATGAAATTTTCGGGACGGTTTTGTTCCGGCGGCGGAACCACGCGGACCGTGACGGCCGGACCGATCGTATAGATTTCCTTCAAGATGGCTTGGCGGTTCTGCACGTCGGTGATCACGGGACCTTTAAACGTAATGGGGCCAAAGGTATGCTCACCCTCTTTCGTCGCCGTGTAATCGAGCGTGATCGTATAGACGCGGTAGGGGACACCGTCGATCTTTTCGCGTTTGACCGGGAGGCGGAAACGGATGGCACGAGGCTTAAAGGGGTCGTCGAAGAAACTGCTGCCGAATCCCATGCTGCGCGCCTGATAGTTGTTGATGGCAAATCCTGGCTGGCGGTCGGACTGGTCGATCAGCCCATTGAGGATCGCATTGAGATCCGGACCCTTGAGCGAGAGGTTCTGCTGTTGATTCAGATCCAGGAAATCCGCCGTGAGCATCGGCATCTGCTGCGGGTGGATGGGTTCATGTTCATTGCCCCACGGTTCCGGCATGTCGCGGACAGCAACCGCGATTTCAATTTTAAAGGGTTCCTCGACAAGCACCTCGGTCGACGACGCATTGATCTTGGCGATGACCGTGTTTTGTTTTTCGACACCCACAACCTCAAAAGCCAGTCCGGCGTGCGTATAGGTCTTTTTATCAATGGTTACGCGAATCAGTCCTGTATGAAACTTTCCCGCTTCGGTCGGTGTCAGCTGGAAGGCGAAGACGCGACCACGGAAGATTTCGCGCTGCATGCGGCCATTGATGATCGTAATGCTGGAACGGCTGTTGTTTTGCGAGCCGAGGAGCGCGACCTCGGTCTTTGGCGGATCGATGACGGGCTGCATATCCGCGGCATCAGAGCCGTTCACCTCAAGGGTCAGGTTCAAGCTCTCGCCGATGTAGATGCGCGACCGCGAAAGCGATGCATTCAGCGCAACGTCCGCGAAGAGGGACATTGCGCTGAGCATACAGATCGCGATGATGGAACTACGCATTTTCATCCGGGTTACCAGTCACGTTCCGAAGGCGACATCGGGATGCGTTGTTGCCGTCGCTTCTTCTCGTTTTCGTGTTCTTTTTCACGTTCAAGGGCGCGCCGCAAAACTTCCTGGGCATCCTTCGGCATCTCCTCTTTTTTCTCTTGCGCCTGCTGTTCTTCCTGCTTCTGCTCCTGTTGCTGCTGTTGCTGCTCTTGGTTTTGCTGCTGCTGATTCTGTTGTTGCTGTTGATTCTGTTGCTGCTGCTGGTTTTGTCCGCTGTTCGGCTTTTTCGGCAAAAGCTCACGGATTTCAGCGAGATCCTGATAGGCCTGCTGACGCAAGGCGGGACGATCCTTCTCCGCTGTCTTCGGGTCAAGGAGTTCGCCCTGCAGTTTGAGCGCGTGATCGGTCAGTTCTTCAATTTTCTTCTGATCCTCGGCGCTGAATGGAGGCCTGTTGGTGTCCGACTGCGCCTGCTTCCGGTAGTTTTCAGCCCATTGCGGAAAACGATCTTTGAATGCCTGGGTCAACGTTTTCGCTTCCGGTTGCGTATCCTTGCCGCGCAGCGCCATGTAGCGCGCATCAATTTTATGAATCGTATTGCTTTGGCAGAGAAGCGCTTCATCGACGAGACTGTCGGCTTGAGCACACGCTTTCCAGAAGGCATAGACGAGCGGTTCCGATTGGGCGGTTTCCGCGGCCGACTCCGGCAGGATGTCACGCAGAGCCAGTGTTGACCCCTTCATGCTGTCGCGTCCGAGTTCGATCTGCTGCGCCAGATGCGCCTGCTGTTGCTGATTGGTCACGGCTTGCAGCAGGTGCTGCTTCAGGGGAATCCAGAGATCCGCTTGCTTTTCTTGCCGTTTAGCCAAGGCTTCGGCTTTGCGGACGAGGACGGGCGCATCATTCGTCATGAGCGTGTAGGCCTCTTCAATAATCGCACGCTGTTCGCGCAGCTGCGTTGCGAGCAGTTGATCCGGCCCGGTTTGTCCAAACTCCTTCATGACTGCGGTGATGTGCGCGGTCTCGCGCGCTTCCGGCAGTTGCGATGCCGCGCGCGAAAAGTTGCGGTTGCTGCGCTCATCGGTTGCGTTATCGCGCAGCGCGCGCTGGAAGCCAAGCGCGGCGTTCTCCAGCGCTTTCAGCTTGGCGGCCGGATCTTCAGCGCCGGCTTTGCGCGCCTGCTCCATCTCCATCTTGCCGAGCAATTCGCCCGCTTTCGCTCCGTACTGCTTGGAGGCGAGCAGGGGATTGCAAAGGTCCACGACTTCATTGGTTGCGCCGGCATGGTAATAGGCGATAGCAGCATTCAACCGATAGGTTTCCGCCTCGTCCTGATCGGCCCCGCGCGCCGCCGAGATAAAGGCTTCCGCAGCATCGCGATATTTGCCCATGCGATACCAGGACTGGGCTTTGCGCGCACCGGCACGCCCCGGCTCGACAACAATGGCCTGCCGCGCAGGCGCATTGGTTGTGGCAGCTTCGGCTGTTTCGACACGGTTGGTCTCAGCGTGCGCCGTATGCGCGAGCACGAGCACGGCGAGCGCGGCAGCGACCTTACGGGTGTGGCAGCCGCTCAGCCTGCCACGGCTGAAGAGCGCAGCGGTGAGGATCGCCAGCAGTGCCGGGATCAGGAAAAACTGGTAGCGCTCCTGATATTTCTTTTCCTGCAGTTCCTGCTGTTCTTTGGCCGCGATCTGACGTAAGTGACGGCGATAGATTGATCCCAGCGTGGTATGCGCTGTACCGGCGGTGCCGAGACCGATGTAGCGGCCCTTTGATGCGGCGGCAATCGCGGAGAGGGTCTCATCCATCAGCCGCGTTTTCACATCCGTTCCCTTATATTGCTGCACGCCGGCACCTTCTTGTGCGGGGATCGTGGCGCCCGATGCGTCGCCGATGCCGACTGTGAAGATCGGGATGTTGCGCTTCGCCGACTCCTGGGCCGCCTCAATGGCGCCGCCTTTGAGATCTTCGCCGTCCGAGATCAGGAGGATGGCGTTGTATTCGTCAAGTGCGGGATCGAGTGCCTCAAGCGCCTTGCGGATGGCATCGCCCAGATCGGTTTCACCGCGCGGTGCGGACTCAATGGCGACGCCATCGAGCGCCTGGCGTAAAAAGGAATAATCCGTCGTGAGCGGGCAGAGCAGGGCGCCCTTGCTACGGAAGGCGAGCAGGCCCGCGCGGTCACCTTTGAGTTCATCAATCAGGTCCATGATGTCGGCCTTGGCGCGTTCCAGACGATTCGGGTGGACATCGGAAGCCAGCATCGAGCGCGAGACATCGAGCGCGATGAGCAGGTTGCGTCCGCGCGTGAAGACCTTTTCCTCTTTGAGCCCCCAGCGCGGCCGTGCGGCGGCAAAGATCAGCAGGCTGAGTCCGAGAACCACCAGCGTCAGCTGAACGTAGAACTGCGTGTTCGAGAAGGGCGGCATCAGTTTGGCCTGCAGTGCCGGCGCAATCAGATTGGACAACTGCGCGCGCGAACGCTTGAACATCAGCAGCCAGATTACGCCCATGATGGGTGCAAGCGGCAGAAGAAAGAGGATCCATTGAAAAACAAAGTCCATTAGATAAGCCTCCGTGTGAGCGCCATATGCAAGGTCAGCGAGGCGGCGATGAGCAGAGCACCCCATGCCAGATAGGCGACGAAATGTTCGTTGAACCGCTGGTAGACTTGTCGTTCGATTTTTGTCGTTTCCAATTTGCTGATTTCCTCAAGTGCGCGTTTGAGGCCTTCATGGTCGCGCACATTGAAGTAGCGGCCGCTGGTTTTCGCGGCAATCGATTTGAGCTGCGCCTCATCGAACGTCACTTGCGCGTAACCGACGGTTTCACGGCCGAACATGTCGCGCGTTTTGAACGGTGTGCGTTCATTGTTGGAGCCGACGCCGATGGTGTAGACCCGGATATTCAATTTCGCCGCAGTGTCCGCTGCCTGTTCGGGGGTGATGATGCCCGTGTTGGATTCACCGTCAGAGAGCAAAATCGCAATGCGCGTCTTGGGTTCAGCATCCTGCAGGCGTGCGACGCCTGTTGCGAGACCGTCGCCGACGGCTGTCAGCGTCTCCTCTTTGTCGATGGGGTTGCCCTGATCATCGAGGCGCGAGTGGGGAATCTCAACGCCTTTTAAAACGTGAACAAGGGCACGATGGTCTGCGGTCAGGGGCGCGCGCGTGGAGGCATAGCCGCCGAAGGTGACGAGGCCGATGAGATCTTCGGCGCGCGCCTCGACAAAGGTTGCAAACATCTCTTTCACGACTTCCAGTCGCGTCTGGTAATTTTTTCCAGCAGGCGTGAGGTCCAGCGCCTCCATGGAACCGGAAACGTCGACGACCATCTCGATGGCGATCGCGTTTACGCTGCGGCGTTCGCGCGCCAGCGTCGTGCGCGGACGGGCGGCCGCGATGATCAACAGCACAGCGCCGAGCAGAAAGAACATCGGGGTTGCGCGTGCGACAACAACGCGCCAGCCAGCGGTTTTTCCGGGCAAACGCGCGGCGGGTGCGAAGAGCACACCGGCTTTCTTTCCGCTGCGGAAGAGTCGCCAGGCGACAACCGCCAGAGGAAAGAGCAAAAGAAAGGCAAGGGGTGTAGCGAAATTAAACATGACCTTTTTCCGATTGAATCGAATGAGCGTCGTTTTCAATGTAGCGTTTCGCCTTCTGCGTGGCATCATCCGCCAGCTCCGGCGAGGCCTCCTGACCTGCGAATTTCACCAAGTCCGCGGATTCGAGGAAGGCTTTTAACGTGGCAATCACATCTGCCGTAAAGACTGGGTGGCTGGCGGCAGCCGCGAGGAATTCCTGCGTGGTCTGTTCCGGTGCACGGATGCCATGCGTCCGCTCGATGTAGCGGCGCACAACCATGGTTAGTTCGACATAAAAATCCTTGTAAAGACCGCGCTGCGGCAGATTGCGGTTGAGCAGACGCTGGAGTTCGACGAACGCGCGCTCCATGGGCGAGAGGCGGAACTCTTTGACGCGGCGTGTCAGATGCATGAGCCCATAGATAATGCCAGCCAGGAGGCCGACGCCGAAAATCGCCAGGACAATCCAGAGCGCGATCGTGCGCGCGGTCGGCGGTACCCAGATCGGGGCAATCGAGACTTCGGGGTCGCCGGTGACGTTTGGACGTGTTCCTTCATCCGCAAAGACGACCGGCTTGGTAATAAGCGCGCGGCGTTGGGGCGGCGTTGTCCGATTGTCCAGCGTCTCGACGGCAAAGGGCGCGAGGCGATACTCCTTGGCCGCGGGCCGTGGCGTTAAGTGCCAGCGATTCACCTGTTTGGTACGTCCATTGGCTTCAACGGGGTCCGCGAGGAAATCATCGGCCACCGCAAAACCGGAGAAGCGTTCCCGCAGATCCGGAATGACGACCTTGGTCGTGCTGGGCGCCTCAACCGTGATGGTCAGCATCAGATCCGCAGCGGGCGTAATTTTATCCGGGGTGCTTTCCAGTTTAATCGTGACCTCGCCTGTGGCGAGATCAAACGTTGCCGCGGAGAGCGTGACTGCGCATGCGCAGAAAAACGGCAGTAAGAAGCGTTTCATTTTTTAGCCCTCCTGCGGAACAGCGCGCGGACGTCATCGATATACGCGCGATCGGTTGAGAGCGCAACGGTATCCATACCGGAGCGTTTGAAGAAGCGCATCAGCGCTTCGCGGTCCTGCGCGGCGCGTGCATGGAAGGCGTTGCGCACAGCGGCGGATGCGGTGTCGACCAGCAGAAGTTCGCCGGATTCGGGGTCCTGCAGTTCGATGAGCCCGACATTGGGGAGGGTGAATTCGCACGGATCTGAAATCGGGCAGGCGATCACATCGTGGCGCCGGGCCGTGACGCGCAGCTCCTTCTCGTAATTGGCATCCTGGAAGTCCGAGACAAGAAAGACAACCGCTTTGCGCTTCTGGACATTGTTGAGAAAACGCAGTGCAGCGGCGATGTCCGTACCTTCGCGCGTTTCATCGGCGGCCAGAACTTCGCGCACAAGGCGCATCACTGCGGTGCGACCTTTGCGCGGTGGAATGGATTTGAGAATCCGGTCGCTGAAGAGAATGAGCCCGATCTTATCCTGATTGCGGATCGCGGTCATGGCGAGCAGGCAGGTCAGCTCCGCAGCAAGTTCGGATTTGGAACGCGAACCGGAACCGAAGATTTGCGAACCGGAGACGTCGACCAGGAAGATCACAGTCAGTTCGCGTTCTTCGGAGAAGCGTTTGACGTGCGGCGAACCTGTGCGCGCGGTGACGTTCCAGTCGATCGACCGGATGTCGTCGCCAGGCACATAGGGGCGCACCTCATCGAACTCGACGCCTTGACCTTTGAAAACCGAGTGATAGTCACCGGTGAGGCGATCGTCGATCAGATGCGAGGTGAGAATTTTGATCTTCCCCACCTGCTTCATGAGCTCTGCGGTGTCAATAGGCATAGGTAATACGTTAAAGGTAAAAAGTCACAAGGTTTAGCAACATGGACATGACGCACGAGTCATCGCGTACGTCGAATTGTGGGTCATGGGGTGTTCACTGCACATGCGATACAGTCCGTTTTTTCCTTCAGGGGGTTTACGGTGGAGACGAGACGTTTAAGAAGTCCTGTCAGATGCTGGTACAGCTTAATGATTCGGATGGCAAATGACTTCGTCTTTTCTGTGATTGAATCATTTTTCAGCATTGTACATGACCTCTTACTTCTTTCGTATCATCCTTTACTTCTCACGGTACAGGCAGCGTGTTGAGAATCTTGGTGATGACCGTATCGGCAGAGACCTCTTCCGCCTCTGCCTCATAGGTGAGCATGATGCGGTGGCGCAACACGTCGTGTGCGATTTCCTTGACATCCTGCGGCGTGGCATAGGCGCGTCCGTGGACCATGGCATTCGCGCGTGCAGCCAGGTTCAGGCAGAGTGTGGCGCGCGGCGAGGCGCCCATCTGGATCTGTGTTGCGAGTTCAGGAAGCTTGTGCGCTTTCGGATCGCGCGTCGCAAAGACGATATCGAGAATGTAGTCGCCGACTTTCTCATCGCAGTAGACCTGTTCGAGCGTTTCGCGCAAGGCCTGGACATCCTGCGCAGTGATGACGGCGTCGACCTTCCAGTTCTGCTTCTGCGTGAAGCGGTTCATGATGCGGCGTTCATCATCGCGCGACGGGTGTGAAATGATGCACTTGAGCATGAAGCGGTCGACCTGCGCTTCGGGAAGCGGATAGGTGCCTTCCTGCTCGATCGGATTCTGCGTGGCCATTACGAGGAAGGGATCGGGCAGTTTGTAGGTGTTGTCGCCAATGGTCACCTGACGTTCCTGCATGGCTTCGAGCAGTGCGCTTTGCACCTTGGCAGGGGCGCGGTTGATTTCGTCCGCGAGAAGCAGGTTAGTGAAGACGGGCCCTTTCTTGGGTGAGAAGGTGCCCTCTTTGGGGTTGTAAATCATGGTGCCGACCACGTCAGCAGGCAGCAGGTCCGGGGTAAACGAGACGCGGTGAAAAAGCAAACCCAAGGCATCAGCCAAGGTGCGGACCGCAGTTGTTTTGGCCAGACCGGGAACGCCTTCGAGCAGGATGTGGCCGCCGGTGATCAACGCAATAATCAAGCGGTCAATGAGCTTTTCCTGACCCACGATAACCTTATTTACCTCCTGGCGGATTTTCGCCAGCGTTTCCGCCTGAGCGGCAATCTGATTGGTCGTCTTTTGAAGATCCATAGTAATCCTTTCGCACTCAACGCAAATCGAAACACGTGTTGACGCCTTCAATAAAGCACGATTCATGCCACTCAGACATGGTGTTAGAAATGCGCGAAAAATTGGGGCCGATTGGCAGAAAAATGCTGCGTCAACACGTAGCATCAAGGATGAATTGTCACGCCAGTGCGACAACTTGGCGCGCCTGTGCGCGGCGTGAATTATCATGACAGGGTCTCACCTGTTTGCTATAGTGACAACACATTGATAGGAAAAGAGATGGATGTTTATCGCGCAACAGATTTGACGGGTAAAGAGGCCCGTACCGAGCGTTTTCAAAACAACGCAATCACGGTGATTTCCCATTCCGGGCTTCACGACACCGAGGCGCTGCTGATTGAGCGGGGTGTGGCAGCCGTGAGGGCTGCCACGTCGATTCTGGTGGCAGGCAATCGGACTGGCATTGTCGCGCTGGTCGCGCAGCAGCGCTTCGCTGGAAGTCGCGTGACGTGTCACGCCTTTGATCAGCATCACGCCAGAGCGATTTTACGCAATCTTGAACGTAACAGCGTTGTTTCCGACTTTCGGTGCGATCCTTTTGTGGAGTCGCCTGCCGTGGCAGCTCCTGCGGCTGCCACATCCTTTACTGTGGCGTGTACGGCGGCCGTTCCGGAGGGACCTTACGATCTGGCGCTCTTCATGAGTTCAACTGCGGACATGACCGGCGAGCTCGTGCTGGATCAGCTGGAGGATATCCATGCTCAGCTAGCAATGGGCGGAAGCTGCGTGTTCGCGTATCAGGGCGAGTGCGGCGCTGTGCTCAAGCAGGCGCGGGAGGTGTTCGGCAACATCTCGATCCTTGTTGAACGCAAAGGGATCATCTGCGCGCAGCTTATAAAGCAAAACGCGGTTGTCCAGCGCCGCAGTTTTCAGGCCACGTTTTCGGCTTCAGTGCCAGGGGGTGAAGCGATTACGCTGATTTCGTTGCCCGGCGTTTTCTGCCATCGGCGTCCGGACATGGGCGGCTTGGCCTTGGCTGAGGTGGTTGCGCGCGACGTGAAGTCTGGCCAGCGCATCCTTGATCTGGGATGCGGCTGCGGGCTTGTCGGACTCTTGCTGGCGAACAGGCAGGCGGATGTGCGGGTAACCTATCTCGATTCGCATGCCCGCGCATTGGCGGCCACCTGGGCGAACGTGCAGGCGCTGGGCGTGCAGGCCTCATCGCGGCTGGTGCTTTCTGATTGCGGGTGCGCCGCGGAGGAGCGCTTCGATGTAGTCGCGGGTAATCCGCCGTATTATTCGGATTACCGGATTGCGCAGCTCTTCGTCGACTGCGCGGCGCAGGTGATGGATGTCGGGGCGCGCGGCTATCTGGTTGCAAAATCGGTGGAAGGGCTGACGCGATGCGTCAAGAGTCGCTTTAGCGAAGTTGCGTGCATTGCGCGGCGCGGGTATGGCGTTGTCGCGTTTAACCGTTAACAGGGACGACCATGATTGAATTGACGTATCCGTTTGATAAGGGGCAGATCTGCGCATTGCGCGCCGGGGATTCCGTGGCAGTCAGCGGCCTGATTTTCACGGGACGCGATCGGTTGCACAAATATCTTTACGAAGGGGGCGCCGCACCGCTTTCCCTGCGCGATGGCGCGCTCTACCATTGCGGACCTGTGATCACGCCAGCAGAGGAGGGCGGTTGGCGCGTTGTGGCCGCGGGACCGACGACCTCCATCCGCGAAGAGCCGTACATGGCGAAAATCATTGCGGAGCATGGCGTGCGCGTGATTATCGGTAAAGGCGGCATGGGTTCAGCTACGGTGAAGGCCTGTGTCGAACATGGCGCTGTGTATTTGCAGACAGTTGGCGGCGCTGCCGCGCTGTTGGCTAAGCGCATTCAGCGCGTCAAAGAGGTTCATCTGCTTGATGCCTTCGGCATGGCCGAGGCGATGTGGGTGCTGGAGGTCGAAAAATTCGAGGCGGTTGTCGGTATCGATGCGCACGGCGGGAATTTATTCGCGCAGGTGTTCAACGACTCTGCGACGCGGTTGCAGACCCTGCTTAACTGAATGTGTCGATAATCAAAAAAAGGACGATCTTCGCGAGGAAGATCGTCCTTTTTTTGTATCTGGCGTTCGCTTTACAGCTTGATGTTGCTGAAGAGATCGCCCATGGAACCCAGGTTCTTGCTGTCGCCCTTGGACGAGAGCCAGGAGGAGAGATCGGCTTCCGCGTTGTCGGCCTGACTGCCGCGCGCTTCCCACTTGGCCGGGAGCGTCAAGGAGAGACGGTCGCCCTCGATAGACTTGACCACGACTTCGAGCTTGTTCGATGGCGGGAAGAGGCGTTCCAGCTTAGAGACCGGATTGCCGCCTTTACCCACATCGGTTTCGCTGATGTGCAGCAGGCCTGTTTTGGTTTCGGAGAGACGGACGAAGACGCCGAAGGGCTGGATCGACTCGATGATGCCTTCGACCTTCACGCCTTCCGCGAGCTCGCCCGGATTGAGTGCCTGAATGCGTTCATCCACAGGGGCCAGACTGAAACGGCGGCGGTCAAAGTCAACGCTCTCGACCTTGAGGAGAATTTCCTGTCCTTCCGTCACTGCTTCGCGGGCGGACATGAGGCGGCGGCCATTGCCGAGCTTGGCGATGGGGATAAGGCCTTCGACGCCGGGGATAATCTGGGCAAAAGCGCCAAAGCGCTCCAGCTTGGTGATCTTACCCATGAACGTCGTGCCTTGCGGGAATTTCGCCACAGCGTCGTTCCAGGGATCACCCTGGGCACCGCGCAGACTGAGCGAGATGCGGTTGCGTTCCCAGTCGAGATCCTTGATCTGCACATCGACTTTGTCGCCGACCTTGACCACATCTTCGGGCTTGGTATCGCGCGTCCAGGCGATTTCCTTGAGCGGAATGAGGCCTTCCGCGCCGCCGAGGTCAACGAAGACGCCGAACTCGACAATGCGCGTCACAGTGCCGGAGGCGACCATGCCTACAAAGAGATCGTCCTGCAGATCCTTGCGCAGGGCTTCGCGTTCCTTTTCCAGCAGGGCTCGACGACTGAGGATGAGGTTTTCACCGCGTTCATCTTCGCCATACTCTGAGATGAGGAAGAGCATCTTCTGGCCGACGTATTCCGCGCCTTCCTGGCGGAAGAGATTGATCTGGGAAAAGGGGCAGAAACCGCGTTTGCCGGCAACAGTGACTTCGTAACCGCCGTTGACTTCCTTTTCAACCTTGCCTTCAATCGGCATCTGCTGGGAATAGGCATCGGCGAGGCTGCGGTCAATCGTCGTCTTTTTAGAGAGGCTGTTGGTGAACAGGAAGGCGCCATCCTTCATGCCGGCGAAGATCGCATCGACGGTGTCACCGACTTTGCAGCTCAGCGTGCCATCCTCCTGCGTGAAGTCAGCGATGGGGACAAGACCTTCACGCTTCGCGCTGACGTCCAGAATAACAAATTGATTGGTGATATTCGTGACAACACCACGGATGCGATCGCCTGGGTTAAAGCCGCGCTTATACGTGTCAAGCTGGGCATTCAGCAGGGACTCAAAATCCGCCATGGAAACTTTTTTATCGGCCATAAGATCTCTTCTTGTTTAGAAATGAAAGGCCATCATCATAGTATTTTGGCTTTGCTTAGGTCAAGGGTCTGTTTTGAATAACGCGGAAAATCGCGGTGTTCCGCGTTAAGGATTGAGGCGATATCCCGATGAATGGAGAATTTACAGAGGCCTGTGAACATGGTATTCTTTAGCCATTCAACAGTGGAGGCATTTGATGAACGTAGTACAATGGATCGCACTCTTCACCTGTGTTGCAATCGGTTCAACATGGGCAGGGGTTAAAATAGCAAGTCCGGACAAGAAAATCGTCGCGGAGGTGACGGTCACGGAAAAAGGCCAGCTCGTCTATTCGTTGCGTGCCGATGGCGCCCAACTTCTGGCGGATTCCGCACTGGGCGTGCTGATTGATGGCAAGGATGTTGGCACGCATGCGGTGCTCAAGAAAGCAGGGCGGGTCCATCGCGTTTCCGATTCGTACGCGGTACTGGGGAATCAGCAGAAGGTGCGCAACGTGGCGCGCGAAGCGGTGCTAGATTTTTCAAGCCAGGGATTTGATTACAGCGTGGTGGTGCGCGTCGCAAACGATGGCGTCGCGGTGCGCTACCTTCTGCCTGAGAACGGCAAATGTGTGACCGGTGAAAGCACAACGTGGGCGTTTCCAGCCACGGCGCGCAAGCTGGTCTGGGCGGAACTCAGCCAGTGTTACGAGGCCTATTCCCGCTACACGGGGCTGGAGGGACTGCCCGCGGATAAACCTTTTCTGGGACCATTGACGGTTGAAGTTGAGAATTACTACCTGGCGATTTCCGAGGCCGACAACCAGGCCTTCCCGGATATGGGGTACGTCAAGGCCGGGGAACGCTCGATTCAAGTGCGGATGCCGTGGCAGAAATCGTGGAACGTGAAGCCGGATTGGTCGCGCGAACCGCGTGTGAAGTTTGACGGTTCCTATTTGAACCGTGCGGCAACGCCGTGGCGCTATACGATTGTCGGGCGAAACCTGAACGATATTGTCACGTCAAACATGCAGATGACGCTGTGTCCTGAGCCCAAGGAGAATTTCGCCTGGGTGAAACCGGGACGCTGCTTGTGGCAGTGGTGGAGCGTGGATGCGCCTAAGTATCCGGAGCAGAAGGCGTGGTTCGATGCTGCGGCCAAGATGAAGTGGGAGTACTATCTGATCGATGATGGCTGGCGCAATTGGAAGGCCGAGGGGAAAGATCAGTGGGAGCTGCTGAAAGAGGTGATCGCATACGGTAAGACCGTGGGGGTTAAATCCATTGTCTGGGTCAATTCCAATGAAATGCGCGATGCGAAATCACGCCGGACATACTTGGAAAAAGTGGCCGCGCTGGGCGCTTCGGGCATCAAGATCGATTTCATCCCTGACTGCACGCAGGAGATTCAGCAATGGTACATGGGCAGTATTCAGGATTGCGCGGATCTGAAATTGCTGGTGAATTTCCATGGGGCGGTGAAGCCGACAGGATTGTGCCGGACCTTCCCGCACGACATCACGCGCGAAGCGGTGCGCGGCAACGAATGGCAGATGACGCGCTACAAACGCATCATGCCGCCTGAGCAGTATACGCTGATGCCGTTCTGCCGCATGCTGGCAGGGGCGGGTGATATTACGCACACCATGATGGATCCGAAGGAGCTGATTACCGCGCATTACACCTGGCCGAACCAGCTGGCGCAACTGATCGTCTACCTTTCGCCGGTGACGCATTTCTGTGACCAGTATAAATTTTATGTGGATCATCCCGCCAAGGATCTACTTGAGGTCGTGCCGACCGTGTGGGACGAGACGCGCGTGCTGCCTGGCACTCAGATCGGCGAGGTTACGGCCTTTGCGCGGCGTAAAGGCAAAACCTGGTGGGTGGGCGTGATCAACGGCAAGGATAACCGTGAACTGACGCTGAACTTACATGCGTTCTTGAAGAAGCCGGCTGCCGCAACATTGGTCTATGATGTGGCGGGTAAGGATGATGCAATCGATCGCGTTGCTACGACGCTCAAACCATCGGACGTCTTGGTCTTAAAGTTGCGTCCGGCAGGCGGATTCTTCGCCCGCTTTGAGCAATAAACAGGAATCTGTATGGCGCAGGAATGGAATATCCGGCCGCGTGGCCACATCTGCTCATTATGCAACCAGCCGCTGGCGGACCGCTGCGCGGTTGTCTCCGTGTTGCGCGATGTTGACGATTCGTATGAACGGCTGGATTGTCATCTCGCGTGCTGGAAGGCATTGGAGCGAACGTGGGACCCCTTCAGTCTCTGGGAGGGCATTTACGAAGCGCCTGTCCAGACAACGCGCAAAGCGGAGCCGTTGAAAAAAGAGAATGCCGAGGACCTTCTGCGACGGCTTATCACGCTGGAAGACCCGGCCATGTGCAACGTGGTCTACGTCTTAGCGGTAATGCTGGAGCGTAGCAAGATCCTGATTGAGCGCGATGCAAAACCGCATGAGAGCGGCGGCATTCTGCGCGTCTATGAACACAAACGGTCCGGCGATACCTTTGTTGTGCTTGATCCGCGGTTACGCTTGGATCAACTGGGCGATGTGCAGCAGCAGGTCGTTGCGCTTTTGAGCGGCACGCATGCGATGTCATTGCCCGCTGAAAAGGAAGAAGATCGTGTTTGATGTGGTGATTCGGCAGGGCACTGTCGTGGACGGCACCGGCGCGGCCGCGCACGTGGCGGATGTGGCGGTGCACAATGACCGCATTGCGGCCATTGGCGATCTGTCTCAGGCTGAGGCTAGCACGACAATCCATGCGCAGGGGCGTCTGGTCTGCCCCGGTTTTATTGATGCCCATTCGCATTCGGATACCTATCTGCTGCTGGAGCCTGATGCGCCGAGCAAATTGTCGCAAGGTGTCACAACCGAGATCAATGGTCAGTGTGGCGGCTCGGCTGCGCCGCGGTTCGGCGTTGCGCGGTTGCCTTCCGATTGGGCCTCGCGGGTGTACCCTTCGCTGGCCGCAGAACCGTCTACACAGCCTGGACCCACGTGGTCAACAGTGGCGGAATATCGCGCGCTTTTCGACGCCGTGAAACCGGCGATCAACACCGTTCAGTTTATCGGACACAACACGCTGCGTGCGGGTGTCATGGGTTACGAGCCCTGCGTGGCCACGGCTGACGATGTCGCGCTGATGCAACAGCGCTTAGAGCAGGCGCTGGATGAGGGCGGCTGGGGATTGACGACCGGGCTTCTGTATCAGCCCGGTAAATATGCGCAACCGCAGGAGATCGAGGCGCTTGCCCGGACCGTGGCGGCACGTGGCGGCCTGTATGCGACGCACATGCGCAGCGAAGGGGAGCGCTTACTGGAGTCGGTTGATGAGGTGCTTCGCCTTGCCCGTGCGACGGGAATTCATGTCCAGATCTCGCATCTGAAGACCTCGGGCCGTAACAACTGGTTTAAAATCGATGCGTTGCTGGAAAAATTGAATGCCGCGCGCGCTGAAGGCGTATGGCTCCATTCGGATCGTTATCCCTACGTCGCTGCCGGAACGGATCTAGACATTGTTCTGCCCGAATGGGCTTCCGCGGGCGGCAATCCGGTCATTTTAAAAACACTGCGTGATCCGGCTTTGCGCCTGCGCGTGGAAGCCGAGCTGAATGCGTCGGAGCGGACGTGGTCAGAGGTCATGGTGGGCGGCTGCTGGAGCGATACCACGCGTCCGTATCAGGGACGGTGCATCGCGGAACTGTGCGAAGAATTCGGCGTTTCACCCGGCGAGATCGTCTGTCGGATTATCGATGCGGACGACTGTCGTACGGGAGCATTCTTTTTTGGCATGAGTGAGGAGAATCTGCGCAGGATTTATGCGCAGCCGTGGATCATGCCGGGAAGCGACGCCTCTCTGCGTGCGCCGTGGGGTGTTTTAGGGATCGACTGGCCGCATCCGCGTGCATATGGAACCATGGCCCGGTTTTATCGGACGCTGACGGGCGGAGACGGCAAGGCCATCGCTTCGCGTGAGGAGACCATCCGTCGGATGACAAGTCTGCCTGCGCACGCGTTTGGTATTGACCAGCGCGGTGTGATCCGCTGCGGCGCGTATGCGGATCTCGTTGTGCTCAACGAATCTGCTTTTGCGGATCGTGCGACCTATGAGGCGCCACACCAGTTCTGCACGGGGATTGAACAGGTTTTTGTTAATGGATGCTTGTCGTACGATCAAGGATCCTTCACGGGGCAACGCAGAGGCCGTTTCCTGGTCCGCAGTGCCCGATCATGAGGAAAGCGATGAGAAACAAGCAGTTTAAGGATTTTAAGGGGAGCGCGCGCATCGTCAACAGCACGGGGGAGCGCGGCGATTGGATTTACGGACGTCGTCCGGTATTAGAAGTCGTGAAGTCCGCCACACGGCATATCTACGAGGCGGTATTGCCCGCTGAAGGACGCGATGCGCCCGATGTGGCTGAACTGCGTCGGCTCTTGCTGGCGCGCAATGTGCCGTTCAAAACCATGGAGCGCGACGTTCTTGATCAGATCTGCGACGGTGGTAACCATCAAGGGGTTGCAGTGCGTACAGGGGGATATCCCTATATTTCCTTTGAACAAGTGGTGCACGATGTGAAGGAAAATCCAGATGCGACGATTCTGGTTCTCGACCATATTGAAGATCCACAGAACGTGGGGTCATTGTTGCGTTCCGCGGATGCGGCCGGTGTCACCGCGATCATCATTCCTGAGGATCGCGCCTCGGGTGTTACGCCGAGCGCGGTACGCGCTTCCGCAGGGGCGTCCGAGCATGTGCGCGTGGCCAAGGTTGTTAATCTTGTGCGGGCCATGAAGGTTTTGCAGGAAGAGGGTGTCTGGATCACGGGACTCGATATGGGATCCGATGCGAAACTCTACACATCGATCGACTTCAAAGGTCGCACAGGGCTTGTTGTCGGTAGCGAAGGCGAGGGCATTTCCCGCTTGGTGCGCGAATCCTGCGATTTTATCGCGTGTCTCCCGATGAAAGGCAAAATCGAATCGTTGAATGCCGGCGTCGCGGGTGGGATCGCGTTATACGAGATCCTGCGGCAGAAGAGCTAGGCAGAGCGACTGCGCAGCAGTCGTCGATTACGATCGGGTGACGTGAGGCATTCATTTCCGGACTTTTAAAAGTGCGGAGGAGGTGGAAAATGTCTGAAGTCATCATGCGTCCAACGTTGTGGCGAAGTTGTCGCGTGCTTGCCAATGAGCGTCGTTTGCGCCTCTTAAAGAGTGTGCTCGATCAGGGGGCGCTCTCCGTAAACGAGGCCGCGCAGAAAAATAAGCTGCCGCTTTCAATTGCGAGCGCGTATTTGCGACACTTGAATGCACGTGGTTTTTTGAGCGTTGCGCGACACGGTTCACATGTCTATTATACGGTTGGATTCGATCCTCTGGTTCAACATTCCGAGATACTTTTGAAGAGCATCTGTGAAGCGATACAGTCGTGTTCAACACACCGTGAATTTCAGCGTGTTATTCAGGTCGTGACGACATGTACCTGTCCGCGGCGTATAAAACTAGTGAGGAGCATTGCGTGTATCGCAGACGTCGAGTATGAAACATTGCGGCGCGAAACGGGGATGTCGAAAACCGCACTCAATCGGCAATTAGGCAAGTTACTGCGGCGGCATGTGATTCAGGAGCACGATGAAAAATATCGACTCGCCCCTCTCCGCGATCCGCTACTTGCGCAGCTTGTACACGTATGCGTTGACGATGTGCGCGAGGAAGGATGTGGGGTGTCCAGCAGGGTTGGTGAATCCATTTTCTGATGATGGCGTGCAGGTTTATTGAACGGCCTATACGTCGACAGCGATTAAAAAACCGCACTTCTAGAAGTGCGGTTTTTTAATGGTCAAATAAAGTCACAATTCTTTTGAGTTCAATGAATTATGCGTTCAATTAGGTTAGGTTGATTTTGCGCGTATTGCGCTAGACATTACGTCAAAGCGCAGTGCGCTTACTCAAAATGACCCACCCAGCCGCCGCCAGGTTGGAGCTTGATGGTCAGCGTGTCGGTGGCCTTAACTTTTCGTTCTTCCGTTGCCCAGTCTTTGGCATCGCGGTCAGCATTGGCACCATCTTTGAAGATCTCCGCGCTCCAGCGGCCTTTTTTGAGGATGGGTGCCAGATCGATGGTGATTTCCTGCGCATCCCAGTTGCCAATCGCGGCGATATACCATTCATCGCCTTTGCGGCGGGCGATGACGCAGTTCTTGCCAGGTTCACCGGCAACGCCGATGGTCTCATCCCAGACCGTGGGGATATCCGTCAAAAATTCAGTACACTCCGGGTTGTCGAGATAATTGGAGGGTGAGTCGCAGAGCATCTGCAACGGAGCCTCCAGCATCACCAGCAGCGCCATCTGATGGACGCGCGTTCCCTGGCTCATCGGCGCTGACCAGTTTGCGGCAAAAGCGGATTTAGTCGCATTCAGCATGGCGCCGGGGGTGTAGTCCATAGGACCGGCGACCATGCGGGTGAAGGGCAGGATTGTATCGTGACGCATGAAATCGCGTTTGTTGTCGCCCCATTTGAGTTGCTCCAGTCCAAACACGGCTTCATAGTTGATGATGTTCGGGTATTTGCGCTGGAGGCCGGCCGGTTTGAAGATACCGTGGTAGTCGACGAGAACTTTATACTTGGCTGCGACTTTGGCCGTCTCTTCGAGATAGCGGACGACGTCCTGATCGTCGCGATCAAAGAAGTCGATCTTGAACCCCTTGGCACCCATTTCCGCATACTTTTTAATCACCTCTTCCTGACGGTTGTAGAGCTGTGGCCAGGAGGCCCAGAGGATCAGTCCGACCTCTTTTTCCGCAGCATACTTAAAGAGATCCGCCAGATCAACATCGTCGGAGATCTCCATGATTTTAAGGTGTTTGGACCACCCTTCATCGAGGATCACATATTCGATGTCATGCTTGGCGGCAAAATCGATATAGAATTTATATGTCTCGGTGTTACAGCCTGCGCGGAAGTTGACGTGCTTGACGTTCCAATCGTTCCACCAATCCCAAGCCACTTTGCCCGGCTTGATCCAGCTGATGTCGCTCAGCACCGAGGGTGTCGCCAGTGTGTAATTCAAGTCTGCGTTGATCACCTGCGCCGCCGTCGCCGCGAGCGTAAAGGTACGCCAGGGGAAGGTCCGTGTGCCGGGGGTCTTGGCAATGAATCCTTGGCGGCTATGGATGCGGCGATGGCGCTGCGTATCTTCGATCGTACTCTGATCGGGATATTTCGCGAAACAGGCGTCGAACGCGGTTTTTCCCTCGACCTTGAAGAAATTCATTCCCGGATAGTCCACGAGATCGGTTTCACTCATGACGAGCACGCCGGCATCGGTCTGCATGTAGAGCGGTAGAAAAATTAACTGCTTCGCATCCAAGCTGGAGATTTTGCCGTCGGTGTAGAGATTTTCCCACGAGACTTGCAGACGGTCCCCTTTGAAATTTCCGTTTCCGTAGGTGATAAAGGCATGATAATCCTTTGCCGCGACGAGGCCTCCTTTCTCGTTGACAATGGTGATTTCGCCCGGACGCGCGGTTTCCCAGCGATAGGCGACGCCATCGTTGAAGGCGGCGAGCGTGATGCTGTAGCCGCCATCAAACGCGATCGTCTTCTGATTGCCCTTTGCAGCGATCTGGCTTTTTTTGTAAATGGGTGTCTTGATGACTTCGTCGATGACGCGCGTTTGCGCCGCTTTGACTCGCGGTGTCGAGCCGAGGGTTTCGCCGTTCGGCAGTTCAAGGGCGATTTCCGTCGGCGCGACAATCGGTGTGTTGTTGCGGATGATGGAAATGCTGATGTTTTGTGCGACGTTCAGTACAATCTCGTTGAGACCATCCGGCGATTTTACGGAATACGCGGTGGCCCAGGCTGAACAGCTCGCCATGACTAAACCGATGAGAAATAAGGCATGCTTCATTGTAAACTCCTTCGACATTTTTTGCTTAAAAGGGTAGCACGTTTAGGTCGCCAAAACAAGCATAGCCGCTGGAAATGCGCGGGAAATAGCGAAAAGCGCCGATTATGTCTGTGGCAGGATATGCAAAAACATGGTATGCTTAATTCAGTTTCAAACGAAAGAAGGCTTAGAAAATGGGGATGCGAACGGAATCATGTGACTTTCTTGTTGTTGGCAGCGGTATTGCCGGCTTAATGAGCGCGTTGCACCTGGCGGAGCAGGGACATGTCCTGTTGGTGACAAAGAAGCGGCTTACGGATTGCAACACGAATCAGGCGCAGGGCGGTATTGCCTGTGTGATGGATGCCAATGACAGTTTCGAAGAGCACGTTCGCGATACGCTGATCGCAGGTGCCGGGTTGTGCAAGGAGTCGGTGGTTCGGCAGATCGTTTCCGCCGGACCGGAACGCATTCGCGAGCTGATCGACTTAGGCGTTCAGTTTAATCGGCGTAAAGGCAGTGCCGATGAATATGATTTGGGACGTGAGGGCGGACATACCAAGCGCCGGGTCTTGCATGCGGGGGATATTACCGGACAGCAGCTCGAGGCGGTGCTGATTCAACGCGTACAGGAGCATCCACGCATTACGGCGCTTGAGCATGCCATGGTGATTGATCTGATCACCACGCGCTGGTTGCGCGCCGGCGGCGATAACCGCTGTGTGGGTGCATATGTGCTGGATCAGAAAAGCGGTGAAATTTATGCGGTCCGGTCCGCGCATACAATTTTGGCGACCGGCGGGTGCGGCAAGGTCTATCTCTATACCTGCAATCCGGATATTGCTACGGGCGACGGTGTTGCGCTGGCGTGGCGTGCCAGTGCGCAAGTGGCCAACATGGAGTTTATCCAGTTTCATCCGACGTGCCTCTGGCATCCGCAGGCGAAGCGTTTCTTGATCAGCGAGGCGGTCCGGGGTGAGGGCGCGGAGTTGGTGGATGCTGACGGACGGCCCTTTATGAAAAAGTATGACGCACGCGGGGCTCTGGCACCGCGCGACGTTGTGGCGCGCGCCATTGACTCGGAGATGAAGCGTACCGGTGCACAGTACTGCTGCCTGGATATCCGGCACAAGTCGCGCGAGTTTTTAAAGGAACGCTTCCCGAAAATTTACGAAACGTGTATGAGCTTTGGCCTTGATATTGCGAAGGATCTGATTCCGATTGTGCCTTCTGCGCACTATTGCTGCGGCGGTATTCGGGCTGCGGTGAATGGCGTCACCTCCCTGCAGGGGCTTTCCGCTGTGGGCGAAGTGGCGTGCACCGGACTGCATGGCGCAAATCGTTTGGCGAGCAACTCGCTTTTGGAGGCGGTTGTCGGTGCCTACGAGATGGCGGAACGTTTGTCCCATGAACCGAAACAGCTGCCGGATCATCTGCGCATTCCCGACTGGGAATATGGTACCGCGGTGGCGAGCGATGAAGCCGTGATGGTGGCGCATAACTGGATGGAAGTGCGTACGTGCATGTGGGACTATGTCGGGATTGTGCGGACCAACAAGCGGCTGATGCGTGCACGGCGGCGCATCCAGAATCTGCGGCGTGAGATCAGCGAGTATTATTTTGATTATTTGGTTACGCCGGATATGTTGGAGCTGCGCAATTTGGCGTTGGTGGGCGAGCTGATTGTGCGCAGCGCGATGCGTCGGCGTGAAAGCCGCGGGTTGCACTATACGCTGGATTATCCTGATCAAGCGGCGCATGCACGCGACACCGTGCTTCCGGGCCGTAATATCTGAACCCTGATTTGGACGGTTGAATGAGCGGTGATTTTCTACAGAGCTTGGCGAACGAATGCGCACAGTTAGCGGCTTCCGGCCGCCTGCGCGAACTGCGCGAGATTGAACCTGCGGGTGAGGGGCGCTGCCTGTGGCAGAAGCGTACCTTCTGGAATCTTTCAAGCAATGACTATCTGGGACTTGCGTGCAAGACATCCTGGCGGCAGGAGTTTTATGCGTCCTACGAGGCCGATTCGCCCGAGCTGGCGCCGACGAGTGCGTCGAGTCGATTGCTCACGGGAAATACGCCGGCATACGGTCGGCTAGAGGCCGTGCTCAGCGCACTCTATGGCGGACGAGCCGCGCTGGTCTTTTCGAGCGGATATCATGCGAATGTCGGGATTCTGCCGGCGCTGGCCTCGCGTTCGGATCTCATCCTCTCGGATAAGTTGAATCATGCGAGCATGATTGATGGCATGCGCTTAAGCGATGCGGAATTTCAGCGTTTTCGGCATTTGGATTACGCGCATGTGGAACGTATTTTGAGCGAGAAGCGAGCGCAGTATCGGCGCGTCTTCTTAGTGACAGAATCGATCTTCAGCATGGATGGAGATGCTGCCGATATGCAGCGTCTGGTTGAGTTAAAGCGCAAATACGACTGTCTTCTGGTGGTCGATGAAGCGCATGCGGTGGGCGTATATGGTCCCCAGGGCGCAGGTCTTGCTGCGGCCGTGGGTCTGGATCGCGAGGTCGATATCCTGATTGGCACATTCGGCAAGGCATTTGCATCGATGGGTGCTTATGCGATCATGGCGCCCGAGGTGCGGCATTACCTGATCAACACCATGCGTCCCTTTATTTTCACAACCGCCTTGCCCCCTGTTGTTCTCAACTGGAGCGCCTTTGTTTTGCAGCGCGGAGGTGAACTTGAGCAGGAGCGTCGTCACGTGCGGGCCATGGGACAGGCCTTGCGGCAGCAGTTCGAACAGCGGTCGCCGGGTTGCAGCGTGGCCGGCGATTCGCAGATTGTTCCACTCTTAATCGGCGATGACAGCGCGGCGGTTGAGGCTGCGCATAGCTTCCAGCAACATGGTTTTCTGGTGTTTGCCATTCGTCCTCCAACAGTCCCGCCAGGGACGGCGCGCTTACGCTTCTCGTTGAGCGCCGCACTTCAACCAGCCCTTGTTTCTGCGCTTGCGGAGGTTGTGTGATCTGTTCATTTTTAAACAAAACAGATACGGACACCTTAATCATCTTCTTCAACGGATGGGGGATGGATACAACGCGGTTGCAGACGTGGCATGCGGATCGCTGCGATGTGCTGGCGATTCATGACTATACAGTTCTGTGCGGATTGCCCCTGAGCGTTTCCCGCTATGCAACGATCCATGTTGTCGCATGGAGCCTTGGCGTTTGGGCTGCACAGCAGGTGCTCGCGCAGAGCCAGCATGTGGATCAGCGGGTTTTCAAGATGGTGCTTGCGGTGAATGGAACGTTGTCGCCCATTTCCCAAGATGCCGGCATTCCTCCCGACGTGTTTTATGGGACAGCCGACCATTGGCTTGATCCGGATGCACGGGAAAAGTTTTACGTGCGGACAAGCGGGGAGACGGCATCGCTGTCGCAGCGGTCGTGCGAAGATCAGCAGCAGGAGTTGCGCGCGCTTGAGCAGCAGATCCTGCAGGCCGGACCGCTTGAGCTGTGCTGTTTTACACGGGCTATCATCGGCACACGCGATCGTATTTTCCCGCCGGCGGCGCAACGCACGGCGTGGCAGCGCTGGCCGCAGGTTGACGTTGCAGAACGTCCGGTGCGGCACGATCCTTTTGGTTCGATTCGCGCTTGGAACGAGGTGCTGCAATGAGACATATTCCCCACGCACACCGCATCCGGCAGCGGTTTTATAAAAGTGTCGCCACGTATGCGGAGCATGCGGTCGTGCAAAAGCGCATGGCCGAGCGGCTCTGCGCATTAATACACGGCGCGACAAAGCAACGCCACTGGTCATGCGCCTTGGATTTAGGCTGTGGTACTGGTTTCTTAACCGATGCGTTCGAGCAGCGGTTTCACGCTGATCGTATCTGGGCCTACGATGTTGTCGATGCCTTTGCCGCCTGCTTTTCAGACCGCGCGGCGTGTGAGTTTGTCGCAGCGGACTTGAATCACTTCAGCGAATACCCTGAGGCAGACATCGTTCTGTCCGGTGCGACGTTGCAATGGATTACGGATGTGCCGGCGTTATTTCAGCGTCTTCATCAGCGCACGGCAACGGGTGCGCTCTTGGCCTTTTCGAGTTTCACGCCGGACAACTTCCATGAGATCACGACGGTGAGTGAACGGGGGCTGATTTATCCCTCCTGCGACACGGTTTACGGCTGGCTTGAAAAGACGGGATGGCAGATCCGTGCAACGGAGCAGGAGCGCTTGGTGAGCGTATTTCCCGATGCGCATGCCGTGTTGCGGCATCTCCAGCGGACGGGGGTAACTGCGACGGGCGATGCGCGCGGTTGGACAAAGGGAAAATTGCGGAAATTCGTGGAGCAGTACGAGCGTTTCAAACTGCCCGATGGTCAAGGGTATCCTCTGACGTATACGCCGTTTTACGTTGTGGCGACGCGCGAATCATAGCTTTA
>CAZMLC010000001.1:135198-148154 GCA_964567125.1 uncultured Akkermansia sp. | reverse complement strand
ATGCCGGGGATGAAGAGCGTCGTGGATGCGGTCCGCAGTGCGGGGCTTGGCGCAAAAGTCATCATTGGCGGCGCACCGGTGACACAGGCCTTTTGCGATTCGATTGGTGCGGACGGATATTCCGCAGATGCGGCCTCCGCGGCAGAGCTTGCAAAATCCCTGATTGCTTAACGTCGATCATGGGTGAGGGGAAACGATGAACGCTATCGTGGTTTTGTGTTTGTTGTGTGTCAGCATGGCATGGGGTGGAACGGATACGCGCTGGCGCGGGTTTAACTTGCTGGAAATGTTTATCTATGCAGGGAAGCCGACACCGGGTTTTCAGGAGAGTGATTTCCAGTTCATCCACGAACATGGTTTTAACTTTGTCCGCCTGCCGATGGATTACCGCTTTTGGATCAAAGACCAGCAGTGGGACGCGATCGATGAGGGCAAGCTGATACCGATTGACCAGGCGATTGCGTTGGGCAAGAAATACCAGGTGCATGTGCAGGTCGCGTTTCACCGCATCCCGGGGTATACGGTTGCCAAACCGGCTGAAACGCGCGATTTATTCACGGATGCCGAAGCGTTGCGCGTAGCCTGTCTTCACTGGAAAACCTTTGCCAAACGGTATAAAGGCATTCCGTCGCGCGAGCTGAGCTTCAACCTGTTCAATGAACCCGGGCAGTCCGATGCGATTTGCTCCAACTATGTGCGCGTAGCGACCGCATTGGTGGAAGCGATTCGTTCGGAGGACCCTGAGCGGTTCATCGTTGCGGACGGTTTAGCCTGGGGCCGGTTGCCTGTAGAGGGCCTTTACAAGCTTGGCATTGGTCAGGCGACGCGGGGATACTCGCCCATGTCCATCTCGCACTATCGCGCAAGCTGGGTCGGTACACCGAGTGAATATCCGTCGTGGCCGCCGGCCGCGTTGTCATCACCGTTGATGGGGGCTGGTAAAAAGGAAGCGAATAAAGTCTATCACTTCCAGAATGTTCCCGCGTGCCGCTGGACGATCGCACCTGCACGCGTATCGGGGCGTGTGATGGTACGCGTCGAGGGCGATGGCAAGAAACTGTTCGATTTTACGGTCGATGCGGGACAGGGCGACGGTTGGTCGGATGTCGTCTATCACCAGGAATGGAAAATTACACAAGCGACGTGTAAACAAACGTTTTCATTTGAAATCAAAGAGCCTGTGAAGGATCTGAAAATCCGCATCGAAAAGGGCGATTGGATCGGATTTCAGCAGATGGTATGTGAAGCGGGGAGCCAGCGCATCGTGATTCCTTTTTCCAGCAGCTGGGGTGTGGAGAGTCCGATTGTCGCGTATACAACGAAGGGATTTTTGCGGGCTGGAAAAACGCAGACCGGCACTGAATATCTGCGTGAACACTGCATAAAGCCGTGGGCGAGCGCGCGGCAAAACAATATTTTTGTGATGGTCGGTGAAGCAGGGGCCTATCGATATACGCCGCATGCGATCGTCCTTGAATGGCTGGAAGACAATTTAAAGAATTGGCAAGAACAGAATTGGGGCTGGGCATTGTGGAATTTACGCGGCACGTTCGGTATTCTCGATAGCGAACGCGAAGATGTTGTGTATGAAAATTATCACGGTCACAAGCTTGATCGCGCAATGCTTGAGTTGTTGAAACAGTACTAACGACAGGTGGTTGTTCATGAATGGTGCGATATTGTTGCTGGGTAGTGGCGTTTTGTTCATTTTGGCGTATATCTTCTATGGCCGTTTTATTGAGCGGCTTTTCGGGATGGATCCAAGTCGGGCAACACCCGCGCATACGCAGCGTGACGATATTGATTTCATCCCGACGCGTCCTTCGATTTTGTTTGGGCACCATTTTGCGAGTATCGCGGGGGCCGGTCCGATTGTGGGGCCGATTTTGGCTGCGCAATTTGGTTGGGCGGCTGTTGTTCTGTGGGTTATTCTGGGCTGTATTTTTATCGGTGCCTTCCATGATTTCAGCGTGCTCTTCCTTTCGGTTCGCCATAAAGGCCGCTCTATTGGGTCGATTATTGAATCGTTGATGGGGTATTCCGGGCGCATCATGTTCCTGCTCTTTTGCTTGCTGGCGCTGATTCTGGTGGTTGCACAGTTCACCTATCTCGTTGTTGGGACCTTTCTTGATGTTCCTGCGGTTGCGACGGCTTCGTTGCTCTTCATTGCGGTCGCGGTTGTTTTCGGAATCTTTGTTTATCGGCTCAAGGTGAATTTTGTTGTTTCCTCCCTGATCTTTGTGCCCATTACCTTCGGGTGCGTGGCTGTGGGTGTTTATTTCCCGCTCGATCTGTCTAGTTTACTGGGTTGTTCCGTGGCAACAGCGCGCATTTTGTGGACGATCATTTTGTTGATTTATTGCTATGCGGCTTCTGTGTTGCCGGTATGGATCCTGCTTCAGCCGCGCGACTACCTGAACTCCTATCTGCTGTATGCCATGATTATCCTGGGTGTTGCTGGTATCTGCGTCGCGATGCCCGAAATTCAGCTGCCTGCCTTTGCGGGATGGTCTGTTCCGGACCCGCGCAGCGGAGTGTCACAGCCGTTGTTCCCGATGCTTTTCGTGATTATCGCGTGTGGCGCGTGTTCGGGATTTCATGCCTTGGTCGCTTCGGGGACGACCTCGAAGCAGCTGGCCAATGAACGGCATGTGCGTCCCGTTGCCTACGGAGGCATGCTGGTTGAGGGGGGGTTGGCTGTGATTTCTTTGATCGCTGTGGCATGGATGTCGAACGCGGATTATCTGAAAGCATTGCAGTCTGGCAATGAGGTTTCATTGTTTGCCAACGGGATCTCGCGTTTCACCTTGACGCTCGGTGTGCCTGCGCAGACGGGTATGGTCTTTATTTCGTTAGCGTTGGCTGCCTTTTTGATGACAACGTTGGATACGGCAACGCGTCTCGCCCGCTTTGTCTGGCAGGAGCTGTTGCTGCCAGCCGGGAATTATGGTGAGCCGGAAGATATGAAGAAACTGCCCACGAGCGCAGTGTGGCGCACCTTATCCAATCGTCATTGTGCAACAGCCCAGCCTGTTTTGACTGTTGCCCTGTTATTGCTCGGATCGGGAACCAATGGACTGTGGCCTGTTTTCGCCTCCGCCAATCAGCTGCTGGCGGCACTTTCGCTTTTAGGTGTTTCAATGTGGCTGATGAAACGCGGTAAGCCTGTCATGATCGCCTTATTGCCCATGATCTTTATGATTGCGACGAGCGGCAGCGCCTTGTACAACATGTTCATGAACAATTTAAATCTTTGGCAAAATAAAGGGTTTTCTGCAGGAGGCGTACTGACTCTTGCTACAGGTGTGCTTTTGATCATGGCGTTTGCACTGATTGTCTTCGGTGTGCGCAAATTGATGCAAAAGAAAGATAAATGCTAATGGAATAACTATGGCGAAAGAACTTGCTTTTGCATTGATGAATCCCTATCCGATCCGGAAGTCGCGGACCGGGGGGATTATTGCGCGCTATCTGGTACGGACGGATCTCAAACTGGTGGGCGCCCGGATTATCGGTGCTTCGCAAACAATGGTCAATGACCTGACGACATATTTGACGAACTATGATCCGTCCGATCCGGAAAAGTGTGAGTTGTTTTCCAGTTACATCGGGAAAAACTATGCGCCTGATCCGGTTACAGGACAGCCGCATCGATCCATGCTCTTGCTGTTTGAAGGCGAAGATGCGATTCGGAAAATCTATGAGGTGACGGGCAGCATCCGGCAGCGCTGGTTGAGCGGTCAGACGATCCGCGACACGTATGGCGATATGGTGCGCGATCCCGTGACGAACGCGGTGGAGTATTTTGAGCCGGCGGTTCTTGTGGGCGCGAACAAAAAGGTCGTGGGTGAAATCCTGCGGCTGATTGGCCAGTATCTGCCTACGGATGCGGGGATTGTCCGCGGCGCGATGGATTTTCAAGCGGGCGAGGATGTCCAACGGACGCTGGTGATGCTCAAGCCGGATAACTGGCGTCAGCCGTCGTTGCGTGCGGGCAACATCATGGACCTTCTGTCGAGTACAGGACTGCGCATTGTCGGGGTCAAGAAATTCTCGATGTCGGTTGCGCAGGCCGAGGAGTTTTACGGACCTGTGCGCGAAAATTTAAAACGCGTCTTTAAACTTTTCGGAGCGGATCGCGCCGCGCAGGCGCTTTCGCGCGAGTTCGGCTTTCCGGTCGAACCGGCAAGTCTTGACGGTCTGTGCGATGAGTTAGCACCGCTTTTTGCCGCACGTGAATTTGAAAATATTGTGGAATTTATGACGGGGATGCGTCCGTCGAATTGCACGCTTGAAGAAAAGGTACATCCAGGCAAGGAAGAGTGCCTCGCGCTGGTTTACGAAGGCATCGATGCCGTAAATAAGATTCGTGATATTTTGGGTGCAACCGATCCTAGCAAAGCGCGTCCGGGGTCGATTCGCCGTGAATTCGGCACCAACATTATGATCAATGCGGCGCATGCCTCGGATTCCGTTGAGAACGCGGTTCGTGAAATGCGGATTCTTGATGTGGCGCGCGACCCGATGGTCGATCATCTGATTGCCTCGTATTATAGCGCCTAAGGATCGTCCGGAAAATGATGTTGCGCAGGGGGCTCGTTAGCGCCGAGGCTCATGTGCAATAAAAAAGAGAGGCAGGCGTGTGGCCTGCCTCTCTTTTTTTGCTGGCAAACGTGCTTATTTTGTCGCGTCTTGTTTCGGCTCTTCCTTCTTTTCCTCTTTCGCCTTAACGATGTCCGCGCGGCCTTTGATCATGGTGTCCGCGCTGCTGGCCGGGATCAAATAGGTCCATGTGCCGACGTTTTCGTTGAAGTTTTTAACTTTGGTCGTGGAGGCCGCGTTTTCCGTGGCGTTTGTGCCGGTCGCGGCGAAGGCCGCCGTGAGCTGGCAATAGCGATCGGAACCGACGGCGTTGCCGAGCTTCGCCATGTAGGATTCACCGTTTTTCAGGTGGATCGTATAGACAGCGCCGGTGGCGAGTCCAAGGTCAGCGGAAGAAAGTTTCGGATCCGCGACGGATGAGAAGTTGAGATAGCTCAGGCCAGCGTCAAGGTTGTATGTCTTGGAGGTGTCGAGTTCCTCTTTGTCCGAGAGACCGGCCAGCAACCACTTGCCCTCTTTGCGCTCCAGTTTCACTGTCGCGCCGTTATTCTTGAACTCAACCGCGATGACATCGGCTGCCGGAACCGCGGCGACCTGGGTCTCGGTCCACGAACGGACACCGTCGTCGAACATACTCAGCGGATCGCCGACGAGGAAGACCTGTTCACCCTCGGTCGCGACATAGCGGCCGTCAGGGTAAGCACCACCGCCATACATCGCCATTTGACCCTTGGCTTCGCGCAGGTGGGGTTCGCCGAGACGGACCGTCGCCAGCGATTTTCCCGCAGCGTCCTGAACGTCAACCAGCGTTGCCTGCGTTAGCTTTTTGCCGGTTGCGACATGGCCGATCTTGAGTTCCTGCAGACGCAAGAGGTTGGCGCGGATTTTGGTGATGTCCGCAGGGTAATTGAAGAGCGAGGGAATGACCCAGCCCTTCTCGGTTAGTGCGAGTGCGAACTTCTGTTTGCCATTGTCCGTGACTTCCAGTTTCTGCACGCGGGTGAGATCGAGATTCTTGATCAGCGGTTTGCCGACCAGAAGCGGGGTTTTCATCCTCTTGTTGTTCGAGCTCAGGAACGCAAGACCACCTAACACAACGGCGGCCAACGCGAGTGAAGTAACTTGTTTTGTCGTCATGATTTCAATCTCCAGATGCGGGCTTGGCACGCCAAACCCTGAAAATTAGCACTGTTTTCTCCGCTTCAGACCGCGGGCGATACCGAACGCAATGACTAGGCAGGGGATCAGGGCGATATTGATCACCTTGAGCGCGGTGCCCAGCTGTTCGATCTCGCGATTCAAGCTCTTGCGCACCTCTTTGAGCTGTTTGCGCGTGTCGATCTGCACTTTGCGGAATTGCTCCAGTTCAGCTTGCTGTTCCGGGGAGAGAATGGCGCGCTCCTTGCCGCTCTTCTGCTGTTGCAAAGCGGAGAGACGCTGCTGCGTTTCCTGCAGGCGCTGTTCGAGCATTTCCTGCTGCGCGTTCCATTTCTTTGCGGCTTCGGTTTCGAGCGCATCGACTTTGGCGAAGGGACGGTTGAACTGTCCGCGTGAGCGCACGCCGATCAGCTCTTCGCGGCCCGCGAACTGCTCGACGACATTGCCGAACAGCGTGAGGTTGTCGTTGATCGGTTGCGCCATATTGCCGAAGAGTGTCGGGGCCATCTGGACGCAGAAACGATCATTGATGAAGTCGGTGTCGCCGAAGATCATGACCGTGCCGTTCCCTGTGGTCAGGTTTTTCTGCGGTGCATTGGTGGCACCCGCTTCCTGCAGTCCATTCGGGAAGGCGGTCTTGAATGTGCCTTGCAGGCGGCCTGCCACAACGCGCTGTGTGCCGTCAGGCTTGAGCTGTGCGCGCATGGCGCTGGAGCCAAACTGCACCATCTGCTGATCAACGACACACGCATTGTCCTTCGACGTACTGATCAGGGGCAGGAACTTCAGCTCCTTCGATTCCTTCACCACGATTGCGCCGGCAAAGGGGAACATGATGCGCGAGAGCTGCGCGGTCAGTAGATCGCTCTTCGTCAGATATTTGTCCGTGAACGACAGGAAGGCCGCATTTTCATCGACGCGGTTGCCTTCACCGCCGAGGCGTGTGGAGCACCCGAGGTCGGCTACGACTTTGGCGGTGTCAAACGAGACGCCCCAGGCGTCAAAGAGTTTACCCAGTGAGGAGGGGCCTGCATTGCCGCCGCCCATCTGCATCATCATCGGATTCTGCTGCTGCTGGTTCGCTTCGAAATCCGCGATGCTGAAGGGGTCGACGCAGACGATCAGGCGACCGCCGCGCAGCACGAACTGATCGAGCGCGAAGAGGGTCTTATCCTCAAGGTTTTTGGGATGGATGACGACCAGCGTCTTGATGTTCGGCGCGATTTCCGCGACATCCGGTGTGATTTCCTCCACCGTATAGTCCTTGCGCAGTTCCTGGAAGGCGATCCAGCCATTGTCCATCTGCTGCTGCTGGCGGCGCATCATCATGGGATTCATCTGCGGCTGACCGAGGACGCGGAGACTGCTCATGACGCCGATGACCGGTTTTTCAGGCCAGGCGACGCGGGTAATCAGGCGCGTGATGTCATACTCGAGCGTGGCTTCAGCGCGCGGGTTGAACCCGGGGAGCGCCTGTTCAGTTGAGCCGCAAACCGCGACCAGGCCGAAGTAGATCGGTTGGCCAAACATGGACGTCTGTTGCGGTTCAATACCGTAGCGCTGCGCCCACTCCTCGGAATCGGAATCAGGCTTCGGGTCATACGCTTCGAGCACGATCCGGCCTTTGCCGGCGATCTCGTATTCGCGCAGAAAATCCTGGACCTGATCCGCGTAATTCTTGAGCTGCATGGGTAGTTCAGCCGAGCTGCGGCTGAAATAGAACTTTAGCGTAACATCGTTATTCAGCTTGCCGAGGATGGCCTTGGAGCCGCTGGAGAGCGTGTAGAGCTTTTCGGCGGTAAAATCCGCGCGCAGGCGCAGATTGCCAACGATGATGGTGATGGCACCGATCATGGCGAGCAAGCAGGCGAGTCCGAGTGCGCCTGTCGTGTAACGTGTGTAAGAGGGTGTAGCCATAGTTTAAATTCCTTCTTCGTGCATATTAACTTGCTTTACGGTTTTCTGTGACCACATGCGCTGCGGCCAGCATGAAGACCATGACACCGGCATAGTAAATGACATCGTAACAGTCGATGACGCCGCGGCGCAGCGATTCAAAATGCTGCATTAGGCTGCATTGCGCGACACCATTGACAATCGCCATCGGAACGCCCCATTGCGCGACGGCATTGATTACGGGATCAAAGCCGATGATCAGCAGGAAGAAACAGATGGCGAGGGCTATGACGAAGCCGATCACCTGGCTGCGCGAGAGGGCTGAGGCGAAGACGCCGATTGCCACGCACGCACCCGAGAGGAGAAACGAGCCCACGTAACCGCAAAAGATCGCGCCGAGATCGGGGGAGCCCAGCCAGAGCGTGGTCAACACGATCGGGAAGGTCAAGCTCAACGCGATTCCGATGAAGGCCCAGGCTGCCAGGAATTTTCCGACGAGCGCCTCGGCGAGGGTCACTGGAAGCGTCAAGAGCAGTTCAATGGTGCCATTGCGGCGCTCCTCGGCCCAGAGCCCCATGGTCGCCGCTGGAACGAGCAGCAGGTAGACCCACGGATGCCAGAAGAAAAAGGGCGTCAGATTCGCCTGACGGCGTTCGTAATACATCGCCACGCCAAATGTCAGGAAGCCGACCAAGACGAGGAAGGCGACCAGAAAGACATAGGCAACGGGAGAGTCGAAATAGGATTTGAATTCGCGTTTGAAAATCGCTTTAACGGTTTGCATGTTGACCATGACTTAGTCCTCCTTCTTCGTGGTCAGGTTGCGGAACACTTCATCGAGCCGGCCCTGCGGATCGCGTGCGCGCAGTTCAGCAGGCGTACCGTTGGCGACGATGGTGCCATTGGCAATGATAATGGCGCGCGTGCAGACAGCGTCGACCTCTTCGAGAATATGCGTCGAGACGATGATCGCCTTATCGGCGGACATCTCCTTGATCATCTGGCGGACCACATACTTCTGATTGGGATCCAGCCCGTCCGTCGGCTCGTCCATGATCAGGACTTGCGGATCGTGTAGAATGGCCTGCGCGAAGCAGGTGCGTTGACGATAGCCTTTGGAGAGCGTCTCGATCGTCTGGTGGCGGACCGTATCCAGGCGGCTCTTCTCAATCGCGGCAGCAACACGTTTTTCAAGGTCGCTTCCCGCATAGCCACGCACACGCGCCACGAAGGTGAGAAAATCTGTCACAGTCATGGTGTGATAACTTGGCGCATTCTCCGGCAGATAGCCAATGCAGCGCTTGGCCGCAACCGGTTGCTTCAGAATGTCAAATCCACAGATCGATGCCGTGCCCGATGTGGGCGGGATGAATCCTGTGATCATGCGCATCGTCGTTGATTTTCCCGCGCCATTGGGGCCGAGAAAGCCGAGAACTTCGCCTTTTTCAACGGAAAAGGAGACGCCCTTTACCGCGTGAAACGGGCCGAAATCTTTTGTGAGGTTACTGACGGTCAGCATCCTTTGTCCTCTTATGTTAGGGTTAATAATCAGCGGCCTCGGAGAGGCGCTACCTAAAGTCTGCCAGTATAAAGCAGATTCTGTGCCAGCGTTTTATATTTTCGCGCGATATTGTCGCGCGTAAAACTTTCAATTCTTTGGTTTGCGAGAAGGCCCGAAAAATGCTATGATTCCAACATTATCGTGCTGATTTTGTATTTTTTGAGGAAACAGGACAAACCATGCATACGTTGTACCATTCGATTGATAATCTTGCGGGTAGCGTGATTACGCTACGAGCTGAAAATGTGAAGTATCGTGAGCTGGCCGAAGTGACATCGCGGACGGGAACATCCTTAGCTCAAGTGATCAAGCTGGATGGTGATTCAGTTACCTTGCAGGTCTTTGCCGGGGCGCGCGGTATCGCAACGGATGCCAAGGTCCGTTTCCTGGGGACGCCGATGCGCGTTCCCTTTTCCGATGCCCTGTTAGGCCGTGCCTTTACGGGCAGTGCTCAGCCGCGCGATAAAGGTCCCGCCTTGACGGATAATCTGATCGATATCGGTACGCCCTCGGTCAATCCCGCGAAGCGCATTATGCCGCGCAACATGGTGCGGACGAATATTCCGATGATCGATGTCTTTAATTCGCTGGTTGAATCGCAGAAGCTGCCGGTTTTCGCGCGTGCCGGTGAACCGTACAACGTCTTGCTTGCGCGCATTGCGCTGCAGGCTGAAGTGGACATTATTATCTTGGGCGGCATGGGCCTGAAGTACGACGATTACCTCTATTTCCGTGATACGCTGGATGAGAGCGGCGCCTTGTCGCGCACGGTCATGTTTGTGCATACGGCCTCGGATCCGATTGTGGAGTGCATGCTGGTGCCGGATATTTCGCTGGCGACGGCGGAGAAGTTCGCGCTGCAGGGCAAGAAGGTGCTGGTGCTTTTGACGGACATGACGAGTTTTGCCGATGCGATGAAGGAGATCGCCATTACGATGGAGCAGATCCCGTCGAACCGCGGTTATCCGGGCGACCTCTATTCGCAGCTGGCGTCGCGCTACGAAAAGGCTGTGGATTTCGAAGGCGCTGGATCCATCACCATTCTGGCAGTCACGACGATGCCGGGCGATGACGTCACGCATCCAGTGCCGGACAATACCGGCTATATTACCGAAGGGCAGTTTTATCTGCGTAACGGGCGTATCGAACCCTTCGGTTCGCTGAGCCGTCTGAAACAGCAGGTCAACAAGAATACGCGCGACGATCATCGCACGATCATGGACGCGATGATCAAACTCTATGCGTCGTTCAAGGAGACTATGGAAAAGCAATCCATGGGCTTTCGCATGAGCGAGTGGGATCGCAAACTGCTCAAGTACGGCAGCCGCTTTGAAAAGGAGATGATGGATCTGTCGGTCAACATCCCGCTGGAAAAGGCGCTGGATCTCGGCTGGCAGATCCTGGCGGACTGCTTCAATGCGGACGAAGTCAGCATTCCAACCAAATTAACCGCCAAATACTGGCCGAAAAAGTAGCGCGTTATGGCAAAGGTCAAACTGACAAAAACAGAGCTGAAGGCGCAGAGCGATGCCTTGAAACGCTTTCAGCGGTTTCTGCCGATGTTGCAGTTGAAAAAGCAGCAGTTGCAGGCGGAGATCGCCGCCATCAGCGTGCGGATTGAGGACGTGATCGCACGGCAAGACGCTGAGCGTGCTGGCGTCGCGCACTGGCATGCACTTTTTTCCGAACAGGGATATGACCTTTCGACGCTCGTGGTGGTGGATCGCGTGGTGACGGATACGAGCAACATTGCCGGCGTGGCGATTCCAGTTTTCAGGGAAGTGCAGACCACGTGCGCGGTCCTGGACCTCTTTCAGACGCCTCCGTGGTTTGATGCGGCCATCGCGACGATCACGCGGATGGTCAATTTGCGCGCCGAGCGGGCGATTCTGGAGCAACAGCGCGAACTCGTGACGCAGGAGTTGGACACAACCTCGCAACGGGTCAACCTCTTTGAGAAGGTCAAGATCCCGGAATGCAAAGAGCATATCCGCGTGATTAAGATTGCGATTGGCGATGAACAGACCGCCTCCGTTACGCGTGGCAAAATCGCGAAAGGCCGGAGTAAAAAGGCAACGCAGGACGAGGAGGATGCCGCATGATCGTGCCGATGAAACATCTGACTGTACTCTGCGTTGCGGCCGAGCAGGAGGCAACGGTTGAGGCGCTGCGCGCCTTAGGGCTCGTCCATCTTGAGCTAACACTAGGTGAATCAGAGCAGTTTCGTTCGGTGCAGACCAATCTGGCAGCAACCGAGCGCGTAAACATCATTTTGAACGCGGCGAAGATGGGTAAAGCGGTTACGGCTGTGCCGGGCACCTCGCTGACGCGGACTGCTGAGCAACGTGCGCTGCTGCAACGCTGCCTGTCGGAACCATTGTCTGCAATAGAAGGCCATGCGCAGCAGCAGGTTGAGACCGTGCAAAAACTGGCGGATATGCGGCAGGAGCTCATGAACGAAGCCGATCGCTTAACCCGTGAGATTCAGCGGCTGAGACCATTTGGCGAATTTGATGTGACGCTGCCTGCACGGCTGGCCGCCGAAGGTGTGCCGGTTACGCTTTTTACGGCTCCTGTTGAGCAGGCGCGCACGCTGTCGGCCACGACGATCTTACAGCACGATGGCGCGATCGCCTATTGCGTGCAGATGGGCGTGTGCGATTTGCCCGAGACCTGCACGGTTATCCCGATTCCCGACGGCGCACTTTCCGTACTCGAAAAACGGCTCCATGATGTGACGCATCGTGCGCGACAGATCGCGCAGGTGCTCAAGCATGCGGCCGCGACGCGTACGGTTGTGACACGCGCGTTGAGTGAGCTGCGCGATGCAGCGCGCTTCGCTGTGGCTGTCGATACCATGCAGTCGGAGGGCGCGGTTGCCTGGATTCACGGCTGGTTGCCTGAGGACGAGACGGCCCGGCTGCGCGAAGCTGCGGCGCGTCAATCCTGGGGCTATGTGTTGCGCGATCCGGAGGTGGGCGAGATTGTCCCGACCCTGTTGCGTCCGCCTAAGTTGCTCAAGCCGATGCTGACACTATTTGATGGTCTGGGAATCTCGCCGGCGTATTATGAATCGGATGTCAGCGTGCCATTCTTCGCGGCCTTCAGCATCTTTTTCGCGATGCTGGTCGGCGATGGCGGTTACGGCATCATCCTCTTGTGCTTGGCGCTGTGGGCTAAACGCAAGCATGGCAGCAATGCGATCGTGCGCGACGCGATGACGCTGCTGACGGTCTTTGCCAGTGCGACGATCGTTTGGGGTATACTCTCCAACACTTGGCTCGGTTCGCACCCTGCGGTCCTCAGCAATCCGGTCAGTGCATGGTTGAATGAACCGAACGGCAAAGGTGACGGAAATATGATGCTGATTTGCTTCACGTTGGGCGTGATCCATCTCAGTGTGGCCCGCATCTGGAATGCGGTTGTGATTTTTCCGGATACCAAATGGCTTGCGCAGTTGGGATGGCTGGGCGTGATCTGGTTCATGTACTTCCTTTCGGGAAGTATTGTGGGCGTTTTGGCATTGCCGGGCTTTATGAAGATCGTGCTGGGTATTTCAATTCTGCTTATCGCCTGTTTCATGCTGAAAAAAGAGGAGCTGAAGACCAACGGTGCGGATTTGGGCATGTTGCCGCTGAATATCATTGGAAGTCTGGGTGATATTATTTCGTATGTGCGTCTCTTTGCCGTTGGCCTTGCGGGCGTAAAAGTGGCGGAAAATTTCAATGAGATGGCAACG
>CAZMLC010000001.1:119486-135098 GCA_964567125.1 uncultured Akkermansia sp. | reverse complement strand
CGGCCCCGCAGTTTGTAACGCCGGGCAAGAAATATCCGATAATTTTGTTTCTCCATGGTTCGGGTGAGTGCGGCACGGATAATCAAAAACAGCTTAAGTGCGGCATCTTTACGCTGCTCAATCAGTTGGTCAAGCAACCTGAACCCGTCTACGTGGTGGCGCCCCAGTGTACGCAGAGTAACTGGTGGGTGCGCACCTTAGCGTTTTCGCCGGATTACCGGATGCCTGAAGTCGCGTCTTCGCTGGAAGACGCGCTGGCGTTGTGTCAGCATCTGATTGAAACCGCAGGCGCGGATGCGGACCGGTTCTATATTACCGGGCTTTCATTGGGCGGCTTCGGCACATGGGATGCGCTTCAGCGTTATCCCGAGCGGTTTGCTGCAGCGGTACCGATCTGCGGCGGCGGCGATTTGCACCTGGCGAAAAAGATGGCCCACGTCCCGGTCTGGGTTTTTCATGGACAAGACGACAAGAATGTCCATCCCGATTGCTCACGGCGTATGGTGGATGCTTTGCGGCGCGCAGGGGCAAAGGGTGCGCGCTATACCGAGTATCCGCGCGTGGCGCATAATTGCTGGGATGCAGCGTACTCAACGCCGCAGTTGGTTCCCTGGATGCTGGAACAGCGGCGGACCACGCAGAAACGTCCATGGTGGAAGTTCTGGTGATCCTGCGTGCGGTTGCACACTGCCGATGGCAGGAAAGGATGAACATGATCCGTTTACGTTTGCTGGTGATGGTCGTCATGGGGATCGCTTTACAGGGCGTCAGCCAGTCGACCTCCTCGGTACCGCTTTCCGTGTTCGATATGCCGCGGATTTATCCCCAGCACAATCAGCTCAGGATGCGGTTGATGCAGGCCATGCGCAGTGGTCAGACGGCCGAGATGGAGACCATCGCGCGCGAGGGTGTCGCCCTGATGCCGCAGGATGCCACATGGCAGTATAATCTGGCGTGCGCACTGGCGTACCGCGCGGATAAAAAAGAGGCGCTCGTCGCCTTGGAACGTGCAATTGACCTGGGCTTCCGCGATGCCAAGCAGATTGCCGAAGATAAAGATTTAGCGTCCCTTGCTGCACTCCCGGAATTTCAGGTTTTACTCAAAAAGGCCGCTTTGCTTGCTGGCAAACCGGTGCCCAATCAGATTCAGGTACGCCCCACGACGGTCGTCATGGGATATCCCGCGCAAGTGAATGCATCGAATACAATCTGGGATCTGGATCTGGGGTGTTTCCGTACCGCTTTTCAGTTGCTTGCACCGGAAAATAAACCGGTGAGCGCGTTTGCGGAGAGCTATGAAGGTGCGACAAAAGGCATGGTTCAGAAATGGATGCGCGAGGGGACCGCAGCGGGCAATCATGGCGATCTCTACGTGAATCGCGATGGGGGACACTCCTTGCTCGACGTGACCCTTTTTCCGAAGATCACGCCGGTTGTTTACAGCGCAGAGGCGCAACGGCAGCGGGTGCACATGGGCGCGGCCAATAGTTTTTTTGACCATGCGGTGTTGGGGAACGCTTCTCTGGCGATGACCTCTGGTCCGCTCTGGCGCAGTTTGCCGCGGTCCGCCATGGGGCAACTCCTGCCCTCGCAACTGTACCTGAACAATCAGGTGTGGTTTTATCCCGCGCATCGCGATTTCACGCGTGAAGCCGGGGATTTGTATCCGGCGAATTCGCCGTATTGGATCATCAGTCAGGGTTCATCCGGATCAGAACGCTTTTTGATGAGCGTGTTCGCCTCTGCGCTGGCTGCGATGCAACCGGAAACAAAACGCGTGCTCCGTGAACGCGGTATCCTTGCGCCGGCCTTGCAGATGCTCTTCCGTTCCTCCTTGCGCGGCATTCGCACCAGTGAGGACTATCTGAGCGGCAAAGCGCATCCGGTTGTTTTCGATCCATTGCAACTCAATGCGGAAACCTTTATTGAAAAAGCGCATGACTTGACGCCTGCGCAACTCATGCCGCCGGTTGTTTTGCGTCCGGTAAAGGAAAATCGCGCAGAGGTCGGGCTTGATTATTTCGACCTTCAGTCGGAAGTTCTCTGGAATACGCCTTTCGCCGTGGCGCGTATCGCGCGCGCGGTCCGTAGCAAAACCTTTCGGATGGTTGTCTCAGCGCACGTGGTGGGATCCTTGCCGTCGGGCGCCCAGATTGTCTGGCGTGTTCTGCAAGGCGATGAAAGCAAGATTACGATTCGCCCGGTTGAAGGTGCTGAACAACAGGTTGAAATCAGTGTGGATTATCATGGCTTTTACCGCCCCACGCAGAACGATGCGATTGCAGCTCTACAAAGTTCGCGTGTCGATCTCGGGTGTTTTGTACAGGTTGGGGATCTTGTCTCCGCACCGTCGTTCGTCTCGATCTTTTATCTGCAGAACGAGGCGCGCGTCTACCGCGACGATGGCCAGATTCTTTCCGTGGATTACAGCAATGCGCAGCACCGCTACGCCGATCCGTTACTCACCCTTGAAAAAGATTGGAAGGATCTGTATGACTATGATTCTCAGGGGCGCTGCACAGGATGGTATCGGACGCGCGCGATGGACAAAACCCCGTTGCGTTTTACCTACGACGGTGCGCGGGTCACTGCGGTCGATGCCGCAGGACGTCCGACGCAAGCTGTCGGCGTTCAATATATGCCGCGCCAAATCGGACGGAGCGATCTGCCGCCAAGTTTGACGTTCGGCGATACGACGGTTAGCGTGCGGTATCGTTATACCAATGCGCTGGATCGCGTGGGGACACGCCTTCCCTAACGCGGGCTTAACCCATCTGCCATGGTGGCACTTCAGGCAGTGCCGCGCGAAACTCGGCGATGCGTGCGTCCTGATAGGCGCCGACATAGGTGTTGTCTAAAAAGCGCGGATAGGCCTCGGTGCAGAACTGCTCCCAGGAGGCTTCTTCGTGGTCCGGCATGATCGGGAAAAAACAGGCCTGCGTGTTCTGCGCGGCGGCTAGATCGCCCATGGCATCGCCGATCATCATCATGCGCGCGTTGAGATAGCGTCCTTGATTCGCCACGCAGAGCTGCTCGGTTTTGGAGCCGAATTCAAGTCCCGCTGTTGCGCTGACGTAGCGGCGGATATTGTGTATCTTCCATTCATTGTTTAAGGCTTGTTCCGGCGTCTGCGAGATGACAACGACATCGTTCGTGTTTTGCATCATCTGGAGCGCCTTGACTGCGCCCGCAAACGGCGGTACGGGCTGCATGTTCGCGTGAATCTCCGCATCGACCGCAAGGCTCCACGCATAGACGTGCGCCAACTCCAGGTCGTCTGAAGCTGCAACCGCCTGTTTCAGCGTCGGGTTGCCCAGCGGTACGCCGGAGTTGAGATAGCGCTTTAATGCGGTGAAATCGGGATAGCGGAAGGCCGACGGATCGATGCCGGGATAGGTCTTGAGCAGTTCAAATTCGCGGATGAGCGCGACAAACCGATTCGAGCCACGCGACTGTGAAGTCAGGTTGACAAACTCCGCGCAGGCGCGAAACGGTTTTTCAACAGCCTGGAGATCCCAGAACTGGATGATCAGCGGATGAAAATGGATGCATTGCTTAATGCGCATCGAGTCAAATACGCAGCCGTCGGAGTCAATGCCGACCAGCGCGTCAAAACGAGGAGTGGCGATTAAAGTTTTCATTATTTTTGTGGCGGATGCTGGATAACGTAATCGTGTGCGGCACGGTAGCGTGCACGGAAAAATGCGGTCCAGTCGCGCATCACATCCATGCGCGGCTGTTTGGCATAGTAGGTCACCGCGCTTTCCCAGGTCAGGGGAACAGGATGTTGCGGAAGCGCTTGCAGCAGCGCCATGGCCTCGGGATTTTTTTCCGGTCCGCCGGCAGCGAGAATAGCTTTCCAGGCGGAGCGCAGTTCCTCGCCTGAATCCATGCACATGGCACGAAACAGATCGCGTAAAATGCCAAAGTGCTGTGCAGTCCAGCGCGGTTCATAGAGGAACGATTCCGCCAGACGATAGGCATCCGTATCGGGATTTCCCAGTGGATCGGAGAGGTAGGCTTGGTGCTGCTCGTATTTTTTCTGGATATGCGGTGATGATGAGGGGTAAAAATCGCGCCGGATCGGCAAGCGGCGCAAGGCAAAACGACGCGGTCCTCCCGGCGTTCCTGGACGGTAGTTCCAGAGCTTCTGACCCTCTTCCCCTAAGACAAATTCAATAAAGCGCACCGCGATGACGCGATGCGGTGCGCCGCGCAGCAGGCTGATGGGATCTGCGGTCATGCTGGTGCCGGCAATGGGCGTCACATAGGCCATGACCGGTTTCTCGCCGGGCGGTGTCGAGAGTTCGGATTGGAATCGTCCGAGAAAATCAATGCAGACCCCAGCCGCAACGGCGCCCATGCTGACATCGATGGGAACCTTGGTCGAGGAGTCCGCGAAATAGAGCGCATTCGCGCCGAGACGTCGCAGCAGGTTCAGCCCCGCGTACCAGCCCTTTTCAAGCGCCTGCTGATAGGCTGGCGGAACGTCGGCGGGAAGTTGTCCGAAGGGACATTTCTTTGTTTGAATGGTGGTTTCAAACGCGCGGATTTGCTGGTGGGTATAACCTGCCTGTGCGACGACCGCCGCGCATTCGGCATGGACGATCATCTCAAACGCTTTCGCGACGCTGCCGCTTTTTGTCGGGTCTGTCATGCCGATAAAACCGGCATAGGCCGGGGCAGTCAGATCGCTCCACGTTTTTGGCGGATTGACGATGCCGAGATCGCGGAGACGGTCCACATTGTAACAGATGCCGAATCCGCTGAGCGCGGTTCCGTAATATGCTTTGCCGCACCAGGATTCGCCGTTCATTTCGCTGGGGATGAGCAGGTGATGCGCGGCATCGGAGAAGAGATCCGCTGGTGGCGCGTTGGTTCCCCATGCCGGGATGGTCAACCCTTGGCGTTGCGCCTTGCTGTGGTCATAGGCGCCACCACCGAAAAAGAGATCCATGTGCGCGGTTGCCCCTGAAGGGGAGTCATTGGTACGAAAGAGTTCCCAGCAGATGCGTTCCGCGCTCGTGGTCGGGGCTGTCGCAGCAAAGATCGCCTGTGCGCCGTTTTGCGGCCAGTGTTGCTGGCATGCGCGCACAAAGCCTTTTGCCGAGGCCGTATATTCCGAAGCGAGGTAGCGCATGATCTCTGTGGTGCCGCCGATCATGCGCCAGTCGACGTTTACCGGTGCGCCATATTTTTTTTCGTGCCAGCGCGAGAAGGCTTCACCGAATTCTTGCCGAATGGCCTCGTTGTGAGGGGTGACAATGATGAGCGTCGGATCACCGGGTTCCCAATTGCCTGCAGAAGAATGCTGTTGCCGGAAAATAAACGGTAAGGCAACAACGAGTGCAGCAATACATAGGATCACGATCTGTTTCATGAAACTACTTTAGCAAAAATAGGCGATGTGTCCTACGATATTTCTGCAGGACCTGCGTTTTCACAGGGCCGGGCCGGATCAAGCCATGCTTGAGTCACACATCGAACTGTGGCATACTGCTGTTAATGTTTTAAGCGGGGGATGAATATGAGAAAAATAGTGACCGTGATATGCGCGACTGGCATCATGTGCACGGCGATGTGCGGTGCGGAGCAAATCCAGTTTAATTTTGAGACCGCCGATCTGCAAGGCTGGTCGATCCGCGAAGGCTCTTTTGGTCAGCTCATCAGCGCACGCGACACGGAATATCATACGGGGAGGCCCTTTGCCAAAGAGGGGCGCTACGTGCTGTCCACGCTCGACTCCGAAAAATCGCCGGATGACCGTTTCCAAGGTGTGGTCGAATCGCCGACGGTTCGTCTGGATACGGACACAATCACCTTTTTGATTTGCGGCGGAAAATCCGAGGCGGTCCGTTTTTCACTGTGTACGCGTCAAGGTGAAGAGATCCTTGTCGCGCACGGCGAGAATGATCAACGCCTGCGATCCGTTGCATGGAAGGTTCCGCCTGCGTACGTACACCAACCGCTTTTTTTCCGCGTGACCGATGGTGCAGCAGGGGCATGGGGCCATCTGGTGGTTGACAATATCGTGATGAGCGGCGTGCGCGATCCGGAAAGCGATGCAGCACGACGCGAAGCCGCCCGGCAGGCGGCTGAAATGCGCGTGCGCGCTCCGCTGGAACGGGCGATCAAGGAATTGGCACAACGTTACCCTGAGTATCCCGGTGCCGCGCTCGTAGATGAATTGGCGCGTACAACGGATGTGGCTGCGCTGCAGCGGAAGGCGCTGGTCAGCTGTAATCCGTTAGTGAACCGTGCGCCGATTTTTTTTGTAACGCGTCGACAATATTCGCCGGATCACCACAATACGGAGACGCTTTTCCAGACATGCGAAATCAATGCCGCGAAGTATGCTACCGAAGGGACCTTCAAGATGCTCGATGTCGCGTCTGGACGCGTAACAACATTATACGTTCCCGGAGCGCTTGCAACCGTGCGCGATCCTGATTTGGATTTTACAGGGCGTCGCGTTGTCTTTTCCATGCGCAAAGGCAAAGAGGACGATTATCATATCTACACAGCCGAGCTGGAATGCCGCGACGGGCAGTGGCGCATGACGCCTCCCGTTCAGCTGACCTCGGCTGCGCATGTCTCGGATATTGATCCGATCTGGCTACAGGACGGGGATATTGTTTTTTCCTCTACGCGCGAGCCCAAGTACTGCATGTGTAACCGGCATATCATGTGTAACCTTTTCCGCATGCACGGGGATGGCGCGAACATCTACCAATTAGGCAAGTCAACGCTCTTTGAGGGGCATCCCTCACTCTTGTCCGATGGTCGTCTGATCTATGATCGCTGGGAATATGTGGATCGCAATTTCGGTTCGGCACAGGGACTTTGGGTGGTGAATCCGGATGGGACGGGACACGCCATATTTTACGGCAACAATACGTCGCAGCCCGGGGCGCAGGTTGATGCGCGTCCATTGCCTGGCACAAGTACGCGTATCATCTGTACCATTGCGGCCTGCCATGATCGGCCGTGGGGCGGATTAGCGATTCTTGATCGGAGCCTCGGGGTCGATGGAAAAACGCCGGTGATCCGCACCTTCCCCGAATCCTTACGTGACTCCTTTGCCAACGAAGGGAATTTTGATCTTGTCCGTTCTATCAAGCTGAAATATGAAGATCCATTTCCGCTCGATGCGGAGCATTTTCTCTGCGTACGCATGACCGGCAAAGGCGAGGAGACCGGGCTGTATTACCTCGATATGCATGGCAATGAGGTGCTCGTGCATGCTGAAGCTCCTGGATGTTTTGATCCGGTGGTGGTGCAGGCTCGGAGCAAGCCGCCCATGCCTGCGCTGCGGCGCGATTTTGTTTCAAAGACCGGCAAGTTTTATGTGCAGGATGTGCTGATCGGCACGCATATGGCGAACGTTGCGCGCAGCGAGGTGAAATATTTACGCGTGGTTGAATCGCCGGAGAAACGAACCTATGCCGGCGGCGGTGAGAGCTGGTATGGCAAGGGACGCTATCCGGCGAATGGCGAACAGGCACCGGCGGTCAACTGGTCCTGCCTCGAAAACAAGCGTATCCTCGGGACGGTACCTGTTGAAGAGGATGGCTCCGCATATTTTGAGGTTCCGGCCAACACCTTTGTCTATTTCCAATTGCTCGATGGTCAGAAACGCATGATACACTCCATGCGTTCGGGCATCAATCTTCAACCCGGAGAGACTCAAGGCTGTGTGGGATGTCACGAAAGTCGCACCGCCGATATTCCGCCGGTCACGCCGAAAATTAAGGCGATGCAGCGCGCGGCATCGTCGTTGGAGGGCTGGTATGGTCCGGCCCGTCTGTTTGACTTCCAAGAGGAGGTGCAACCAATTTTCGACCGCCACTGTGTGCGGTGCCACGATTATAATCGGCCGGCGGGTAAAAAATTGATTTTGCGTGGCGACCGGTCGATTCCGTTCTGTGCGTCCTATGTGGCCTTATGGCAGGGGAATTACCTGGGGACTATTGGCGCAGGGCCGTCGGACTTTATGCCGGCGCTGAGTTGGGGCAGCCGCACATCAAAGCTCAATGCCTGCATCCGGCGCGGCCACAAGAACGTTCAGCTGAGCGAGGAGGAACTCGACCGCTTGACGACATGGGAGGATATCAATGCGCCCTATTATGCTACGTATGATTCGGCGCAGTCCGGCAGCGTTTTCGGGCGCAGTTCTCTGACGCGTGAGCAGCTGAAGCGACTTGCCGAGCTGGTTGGGTATGCGTGTACGGATGATCGCGGCGTAGCCAGTATTAACCTTGATCATCCAGAGCAAAGCCCATGTTTACAGAATCTGAAAAAAGAGTCTGCGGAATATGCGGAAGCCTTGGCGATTATACATGCAGGACATCAGGAGATGCTGCGTGTTCCGCGCGCTGACATGCCGGGATTTAAACCGGACGAGCGGTATCAGAAGATGCTGGATAAATATGAGCAGCGCGCACGGGAGAGCGAGCGCGTGTATCGCGCAATCCAGCAGGGACAGCGGGTCTATGATCGTCAGGAGCATCCCGCGCCGCTTACGCAGTACGTGCCGGTTGACATTCACGGACACACCGTGTTGATCCACAGCAGCGTCATGGAAAGGCCTGATCTGGTCGATGCTTTGAAATTGGAGTTATCGCATCAACTGGATGAGGTGTATCGCACGTTTCCTGCACTGGCGTTGGCGGCGATCCGTCCCGTCCGGATCTGGGTCGAATGGGCACGCAAGCCGCAGGGCGGGGCTGAATATCATGTTTCCGCTGACTGGCTTCGTGAGAATGGCTATTTAACGGATAAAGCGGGTGACATTGAAATCGCCAATGTGCGCAATTTTCTCGCGTGGTCGAAAAAGGCGCAGCCGTGTATGCTGATGCACGAATTGGCGCACGCCTATTATCACGGCGTACTTGTGAAAAACAAACAGCATGTCCGCGTTCGTGAACATTACGATCTGGTCAAGGAGCAGGGGCTTTATGCAAACATCCGGTATGTGGACGGTACGCTGAAGCGCGCCTATGCATTGACCAATGAACAGGAATATTTCGCTGAACTTTCCGAAGCTTATTTTGGTCGCAACGACTTCTTCCCCTTTGTGCGCGACGAGCTGCGCACCTATGATCCAGCGGGGCATGCGCTGATGAAGCAGATGTGGAACTAATTTAAAAAACGGGGCGCGGCTTCATCGCCGCGCCCCGTTTCGCGTGAAGCAAGCGTTTAACGCAAGAACAATATCGAGCCTTGTGTCCGCGTGACATACACGATCTTATCGCGGTAGAAGAGGCGGCCGTCCGTGCCGAACGCCTGCAGTGTCTTACCGGACAGATCAAGTCCATTGGACGCGGTGAAATCGATCAGCCAGGTCGGACTGCCGCGTTCCACTTCAGATGCCAGCGTGACGTCGAGCGTGGAGGTCGTGACGCCCGCACCGGCACCGCTGAACGTCAGCTTGGCGAGCGTATCGAGATTCACCACGGAGAGGCCAAGCGTTCCGGACGCAATAAAGTCCATGCTTGCCGTGCCCGCGTTCATGACGTTAAGATCGGTGATAGTAACCGTGTACGCGGGAATATCCTCCTCGGCCGCAACAAGAATGCTGTTCGGAATGGCGATGTAATCGCTACTGCCGGGCGCGAAAATATCAGCGCGCATGGCATACCCACCGCCCTGCTGGCAGTAAAGAATACAGATGTCATGCAAGCCTGCGGATAGATCCGTGAATCCCTCTTTAAACGTCGGGCTGTGACTGCCATTGCTATCCACGACAAGTTGATTGTTGATGAACAACATGGAGTTATCATCGCTGTAGGTTCTGAATCCGTAACGGCCTTCCTGTGGGATCGTGATCTTGCCCTGCCAGATCACAATGAAATTGTTTGCGCTGGTCACGCCATTGCTGTAGGCCGCGTATTTGCCAGGGAAGAAAACATCCCCTGTGCGTGGCGGTCCCGTAACGAAGTTACCATAATCAAAGACGTTGCCGACCTCCCAGGTCGACGCCTTGAACTGGTACGTGCATTTCGCTGGGTTTTGCACAAAGGCGAGTGCGCTGTCAACCGAGAGGAATGCGTTGAAGACTTCGGTCGTATTGAGGTTCTGGACATCGTAGTAGCGACCAAAGAGTCCGCTGGCACGCACCGAGAGTGATCCGGGCGCATGGAGTGTCAGCTGATCCAACGTCCATGTGCTGGCATTCGTGATCGCCAAGGCCAACACGCCATTGGAAACCACGAGTTCCGAAGCGATCGGCAAGGTCTGTTCGGACATGTTCAGGACAGCGCCGTTTTCGAGTTGGATGGTTCCAGTCCCCGTGATGCGGTTCGCGGGGATCGTGGTTGCTGCGCCTTTCAAAGTGAGCGTGCCATTGTTTTGCAGGGTCCCGTTGAAGCCATCGATACTAGCTGAAAGCGTCACGCTTGCCGCTGTTCCGATGGAGACCGCACCGCTTCCCGTGAGCGCCTGAAGGGTGACGTTGGTCGCGTCGTAGACGTCGAGCACCGCGTTTGAGGCCAAGCTGATAATGCCGGCTCCAAGATTACCTGCACCCTGCACGCGCAACGTGCCTTTACCGATCAGCCAGCGCCCTGAGAAATCGCTGTTATCGCCGGCGATGGTCCAGGTCGCGGGCCCGTTTTTAAAGAGGCCGGTAAACGCATCACCATGGAAATGTCCTGCGAACGTGTAGTCGGTCTGATCGACAATCTGTTCGATGGCATAGGTGTTCAACCGGTAGTGTCCCTCTCCTGATAACCCAGTACAAAGTTGCGGAACATAGGCGTTGTTTGCATTGACCGGGATCGGGATCAGCATCGCATTCGGGATAAACTGTTTTGGGAGATTGGGACCCGCAATCGATGCCGTCAGTCCGTATCCGCCACCACCTTGATAGAAGCTGAGTGCGAAATCATGGATTCCCGCGTTTAGCGTAATGGAGCCCGAGCGCTCCATAATACCTTGGTAATAGTTGTTGTTGACAACAGCAATTCCATTGATGAAGAGCATGGATCCATCATCGCTAGCGGTATAGAACGTGTAGGTTCCCGCTTGCGGAATCACGATGCTGCCGCGCCAGATGACCTGGAAGTTGGCCCTGCTCTTACTGTTATACGGCGCTGCAAACCCGCTGCCATCTGTCCCGAAGTTCAGGTCGAGCTTGTTGTTCAAGGCGCTTGAAGCAATCATGGATACCGGGCTCGATGCCAGGTAGGCTTCATAATCGCTGAGCACGGTGAAATAACGGTTGGTAAAGCCGACAATGTCATAATACCTGCCCCAAAGCCCCTGCGATGCTGCGGAGAGGCGCACGGTTGCATTGGATTGGATGCGGATCGATCCGCGGTTGACGGACGTTGCGTAATTGAGTTCACCTTCGGATACGATGGTTTCGCCAGGGGCATAGTAATTCGTGCTTGCCAGTGTCAGCGTGGCGCTTCCCGATTTACCCAGATAGGTTGAGTTGGTAGCGCTGAACACACCGGCAAAGGTTGTATCACGCGTATTGACGAAATTGACACCCGCATTGGTGTTGATGAGCAATTTTGCTGTGCTCGTCGCGGTGACGTTGACCAGATCCGAGTAGGGCTGCGGCGGAACGAGCAGCGCTTGTGAGAGCATGTTGGTCTGGTTGCCCGCAATCTGGTAGGCGGTGAATCCTTGACCACCCGTGTTTTCATAGTATGCGACGACGATTTCATGCAAGCCTTGTCCAAGCTCAATGCTTCCGGTCACCATGTTCGTCGTATTATAACTTTGGTCCTTATTGTTGTTGACGATGAGGTTGCCATTGATATAGATCGCCGAGCCGTCGTCGCTGACGGTTCCGAAGGTATAGATCGCGGCGTTGGTCGCTACAAACCAGCCGCGCCAGACCGCGAGGAATCGATTCGTGTTGATATCGTTGAACGGTGCCGGAAATACGCAGGGACTATACGCCGCATCCGTACAGCCGAAATCGAAATAGGGAATCACTTCAGATCCATTCGTATACGTTGTGCGTTGCGCATTCCAACTGTTGGAGAGCCGATACGGCGCATTGGTGTAGATGCTGATAATCTTTGAATAGCTATCCATGGATGTGTTGTTGACATTGGCTATAAAGAAATAGGCACCCAGCAAACCATTGCGATAGGTCACATCCGCGGAGGTAAATGTTTTGGGATACGCATTGCGCCACTCAAAGGGTGCAACATTGACGGTTGTCGTGCTTTGAAGCTCCAGGTCGCCGCGCGGTCCATAAGGGTTGGCCATGTTCAACGTGCCTTGCTCAACGGTGGTATTCCACGTTGCGCGCGTCTGCAGCGTGAGTGTTCCGGTGCCTGTCTTGACAAGCCGCATCTCGTTTGCCGCGGTTGCGCCGCTATAGGTTGCGGAGGCGTTGTTGTTGCCGACGCGGAGCGTGCCTTGTCCGATAACCTGTCCCGTACCGTTGAGTCCGTTGATATTGATCGTCTGGTTGCCGATATCCAGTTTACCGGCCGTATTGATGATCACGCTTCCTTTGCCGGATCCGTAGCTGATCGCGCTGTCGAACGCCGGTTGTAGTATACCGCCATCGATGACCGTGTTGCCCGTGAAGTTCTGCACCACATCGAGCGTCAGGGTGCCGGTGCCGCGTTTACGCAGACCAAATCCGGCGTTGCCATCACTTCCCAATGCGCGCTGGATGGCGGACGACCAGTTGGTGTTCATCGTGTTGTTGATGCCGAAAAAGCCGTTGCCGCCGAAGACGCCAATAGCAGGATTAAAGACCAGATTATCGCCGCTGCCGACGCCGAGCGTGGCACCACTTTCAATGTTGAACGCGCCCCTATAATTGGAAAGATCTGCGAAATAACCTTCACCGCGGTCGCTGGTGAAAATGACGCCTGAACCGTAGAGTTTACCCTGCCAGTTCATTATACGATCCCCCCATGGGTGCAATTCGCATCCGTCTGCGCCAATGACCAGCCCGCGGTTGCTGTGGACATTGAAGGAACCGTCACCCGCACGGATCACGCCGCCGTTCACAACAACGTTGGACGGATCTTCTGTGACGGGGATGGCGCCGAACGCATTATCGCCGGTCGCGAAAAGGGCCGCGTTGTTGCTGATAAGGAGTCCGCCGGAATAGCTGGAATTATAGATGCGCACGATGCCGTCACCCTCCAGGATGACCTTGCGCGGTGTGGCATCAGCGGCATCGGTTAAATTTGTCAGGACAAGCCCCTGGTTGCTGTTAACGCGGAATGCGGTGCTACCGCCTCCGAGATGGTACACATTGTCGCTGGACGGCGTTAACGTGCCTCCATACGGGACGGTGGTTCCATCCGTGCCGAGCTTGATTCCGGGATGGTTTGACAGGTTGACCGTTAAGTTGGAAGAGACTCCCGTTAATAAGAGGTATCCGACGGAATCGGTGGTGAGCCGCGTAAAGAAGTCAGGGGGGGCCGCATTGACATTGATGGCCAGTGCAGCGTTGTTGTACAGACTGATGGCGCCTGTCGTGCCGAGGGCATTGACGTGGCCGAGCACGACCTTGCCGGCCTCAATGCGCGTTCCGCCCGTGTAGCTGTTGTCGCCCTTCAGCAAGAGGGAGCCTTTCTGATCACCGTAAACGCGTACGGCGCGCGTGCCGGTGAGAGCAGTGTTATAGGTGACCGCACTGCCAACGACCAGATTGAAGACATAATCGGTTGCAGGTGTGTAGGTTCCTGAGTAGGTGAAGGTGCCGGCGATTGCCAGTGAAAGGTTGGGATAACCGGAAAGGTCGACCGAATCGTCCTTGTTGTTGGCCATTAACGCGAGCGATCCCGTTGAGTCGACTGTTAACAGGGTCAGCAGATAGGCAAGACCGCCGATTTTGTTAAATCCGATGCTTGATGTTGGCGACGCAAGGGTGATGGGGCCTGCATAGTCGGCAGGGAGCGCATTCACATGGTTGAATTGCAGTGAACCTTGCTCCACAACGATCGCGCCATTCAGCGTATTTGCTCCTGCGAGAATAAGCGCGCCAGAACCCGATTTACGCAGACCGCCATCCGTGGCTGAACCTAATTCGGGGTCATGAAGCAACGGTTGTGCCACGGTAATCGTCGTGTTGGGTACGACATCGAAACGGGCGCCGCCTGCTTGGACATACGCGGCTGTCATGTTTTGCAGGAAGCTGGTATGCGTCGTGCGGTTGCGGATCATGCCGCTGTTGAGGTAGAGTAGATTGGTGCCGGTTGTTGAGCCAACCGCGATCTGGTTCACGTCAAGTAGGCCGCCGTTAAGGAAGGCTGCCGCATACGAACTTGCCACGCCTGTGCCTTGCGCAAAGAAGAGCGTATCGGGACGAACAAGTCCGCTGTTAAACTCGAGGACCGCTTTGCCACCACCATCGACAAGCACGAGACGGCGGGTTGTATTGATAAAATCAATTGTACCGCCATTGACCGTCAGCTTGCCATCCGAACCGTTTCCTGCACCCACAATCAGGTATCCGCCGCGCGAACGCAACATGCCGTTCGTCTTGACTTCAACGCGCGCGGTGCATCCATTCCCATAGGCGAGGCGGATGTCGCGATCAGCGTGCAGCAACGCGTCTGACGATCCACCGCCGATTGTCGCGAGACCTGTTCCGCTGTTCGCGCCAAAGGCCTGATGGTTGGAATTGTTCTCATCGAGCGTGGAGAGCGATCCACTGAGGATATTCAGGATAAAGGTGTTGCCGCTGCCATTTCCGAAATAGCTGTAACTGCCCGACGGCAGATTCACTTGGATTTGCGCATTTTCGGTTAAGGTCAATGCGCCGAGAGAGGGTTTTAACGCGGCCAGCGTCTCGACGTCGGATGTGAGCGTGACGAGACCATTGTTTGTAATTGCCACGCGCGAAAGCGATCCCGCGACGAGGCCGTTCTGCCAGTTCGCAGCTGATTCCCACGGCAGGGATTGTCCAGGGGCTCCGGCCCAGATGGAGTCTGCTGGTGCGCTCTGTCCGTAGGCTGTGCGCTCGGCCAGATAATTTGCGGTTGCAGCCTCTTGGTTCATAAACCCGGAGTGGAGTCGGATTTGGCCGATGTACGTGGTTGCGGCGTAATCAAAGCCGTTGCGTCCACCGTTCTGCGTGCCGCCGATAATAAAAATACCATCGGGTAAGAGGTTCACGTCCGGTCGCTGAAGTTCGGTGACGAGAGAACCGTCAACATAGATGAACTCCATTTTGTCCGATTCGCGTCGCGTCAAGACAATGTGATGCCATTGATTGGCACTCGGCAGACGACTGCTCCATCCCACGTTGTTTCCATAGTGCTCGATTGCATTGCCGGCGTCGCTGGTCCAACGCGCTTCAAAGAGACGATTTTGGGGCGAGCTGCCGGTCCGGTACGTCCATGAAAAATAGGTACTGGTTCCGCCGGGCACGGGCGTGTTGATCCACGTCTCCAAGGTCCACGATTTCGCGCCCGTGACGGATGCGGAAGCCACCATGCCCGTCAGGATGGAATTTGCGCTTCCGGCGAAGTAAACAGCAGGAGCGCCTGCATAGGTTTTGAAGACAGGTCCTTGACCGGCCACTGCTGGTTTAAAGGAATCGCCGAGTCCGCCATCGGTGGTGGCCCGGTTCGCCCAAGTACTGACCTTTCCATTTTCACCCACCACGGAAAGATCCGCTGC
>CAZMLC010000001.1:62815-119386 GCA_964567125.1 uncultured Akkermansia sp. | reverse complement strand
GGTTCGCCCAAGTACTGACCTTTCCATTTTCACCCACCACGGAAAGATCCGCTGCATTCAGATCGATCAGCAAGGTTCCTGCCTTTTGAATGTCGGCAAACACCCCTTGCGCAACTAGGATTACACTTAGTAGAAGTCCAATGTGATGCATATGCATGACGCTACTCCTTTTTCCGACAATGCCCTTATGCCATCGTCGGTATATACGATTAACCTGCTACCCTGCTTGAAACATGACCCTCTGTTCAACGAAAAAGCATCCGCTGCTAGCGGAGAATAAGAGCTGTACCTCCAGTATAACTGATGCGTACACGAATGTCACCTGTTGATGCTGAAAATGTACCGATAACACTGCCGCGTCCGAACCCACGTGCTCTCCACTGCGAAACATCCGGGGTTCCGTTCTCAGGCGCATAACGAGCCACGGTGAACGATGTTGGCACGCTGAGCGGATCCGCTGTATTCCGTCCGAAATCCACGATCGCTGTACCCGAAATAGTCCCGGCTACGTGGAGCATGTCGTTCGTCAGTACGGTGCCGGACGTGAGGTTCTGCTGCACGTCGCAGGCGAACACCGTGTTCGCACAAGTAATGCTGTCCACGGCAAGCGTAGCGATGTCACCGTCCTGAGCGCCGGGCGCAATAGCAGCGGGTTCCACGGTTCCATTCACGACCGTACCTGAGCCCGAAAGTTTGGCTAACGGCAGAGCAGCGCCACCTGCATTGAGCTGTGCATCCGTGTTGAGCGCCACGGCTGCATCGGCGCGGAGTGCTCCGTTGCTGACGACAAGCGTTCCCGCTTCGATGCGTGTGATACCCGTGTACTGACCGGTCACGAGTCCCGTCATGTTGGTCGCTGATCCCGCCTCCGTCATCGTCGGCCCGAAAATGAGCGTGCCGCTGCCTGTCTTGGTGAGACCACCGTTGCCTGTGAGCGGGTGCGCCACGGTATAGGTGAGAGCGCTGTTGATTTCGAACGTAGCGCCGCGGTCCATAAGGTCGACGCTGTGCTTGCCGGCATTCTGGAAGAGCAGCATCTCCGTGATCGTCGGTTGAAGCACGCCGCCGTCAAATACGATATGCACGCCTTCGTTTCGGCCGCTCTCCATGCGGATTCGCGGAACGGAGAGCCGTCCGCTATTGGCGATGGTAAACGTGCCGCATGCGTTTCCGCCGAAGCGTACGCGTCCACTTGTCGGCGTGGAATTGCGGCATTCGACCGTGCTGTTGTCAATCAGCACGGAGAAGGGATTATTGAGACTGATGTCTGTTTGCTGCACGAACAGCGTGCTACCGTTGCGGATCGTTGTCATGGCGGGCGTGTTTCCGATCTGATCGGACCACCCTGTACGCCAATAGACATCAATCGTGGAATGGTCGATCAAAAGTTCAGGGGTCTGCGTCTGGCAGGTGCCACCTGCTCCCAGAAGCAAGGTATTGACCGTGATTGAACTATCGAAAATGCGCAACGCCGCGTTGGTCAACACGGTTCCGCTCCAACACCATGGTCCGACCCATGTAGCCATTGATCCACCGCCCACGGCAAACCGTCCGCCGACCAACTCCAGAGCAGGGGCGACCGAGCCTTGCAGGGTTTTGGTCCCGATGTTGACCATGTGTTCCATTCGTGTTGTGAAGTCCGGCGATCCGATGAGCCGCAACGTGCCTTCCGCCACGGTGAGTCCCGTAAACCCGGAGGCAGGGGCGCTGCCATCAGCCGGGAAGACGATCGGATCGGGTTGCGGTTCGCTCGATCCTGCTCCGTTCCCGACCGTGAGTGTCGTCGGCGCTGTAAGTGTCAATTGCAGTGTGCCCGGTCCGCGCTTGATGAGCGCTCCATTGTTGTTTAAGAAGGTGCCTTCTAGGGCGAGATCACGCTCCACATCAAGGATCACCGGCGCGGTGCTTGAGGTGGCGTTCAGCGTGAAGCCGCACACCAGCGCGGCCGCCTCGCCGGAATAGCGCAGCGTGCCATCGGCGATAATGAGGTGCAGATGTTCGGCGTCACCGAAGGACTTCGCGTTAGCGATGTCGAGTAAGCCGCCATTGGCGATAATCCCGCCTGCAAACGTATTTGTCCCTGACAGTGTTAAGGCTCCTGCACCCATTTTTGAGATGCCGCCTGCACCCGAAATTTCGCCTGTGAGCGCGACTGCGGCAGTCGCGCGAATATCCGTTGCTACAGACCGCGGTAATGCCAGCGGTGCGGCGATTGTGTGCGCGCCGGCCGTTGCGGTGATTTCACCGGCCCGACCTCCCATGTAAAGTGTCAAGGCGTCAGTTCCGCTCAGCGTGTAACCGCTCGTGGCATCAAAGGCCAGGCTGCCAGCAGTGGCGCCGGATGCGATGGCAATGGTTTTGTTCAGTGCAGATTCAGGGAAGCGCGCGTTTTCACCTGCTTGGGGAATGGCCGCATCGATCCAGTTCCCCGTTGCGTCCCATGCGCTACCTGAACCACCATTCCATGTCCGTTGCGTCACGGAAAGCGAGGACTTGTCTTGAATGGTCAACGTGATCGCTGTGCTGTCCGTGCCGGCGTTATAGGTTGTCGCGAAGGTATAGGCCTTGCCCGTTGCCGGATTGGCCACATCCAAGGCGTTCAGCGCGGTAATCGGCACATTGCCTGCGCAAACGAAAATCGTATAGGTGCCGTCGGTTGCCGCGTTGGCGAGGAAGAGCTTGCCTAACGTGATCGACAGGCCGTTTTCCTGCGTGATGGTGAGTGTGTTGCCCGGCGTTATGGAGAGCCAGCCTGCGCTGGATGTATTGCCGAGCGTCAACGTTCTCAGTGCGAGTGATGGCGCTGCGTTGACCAACGCGAACATGGCATTGTTGGTGACGATCGCGTTGTTTCCTGCAGTTCCGGAAGACGCGATGGCCACTGTACCCTCCGCGACGATCGTTCGCGCATGCGTGTTCGCGCCGGAAAGGGTGAGCGTTCCCGTACCGACTTTTAGGAGCATGCCGTTGGCGTCAATCTGGTTGGTGAAGATCTGCGGAACGTTTGCGAGATTTAAACCTGCGGTATTGATGGTCAGCCCGTGTTCGCCGAGCATCGCGGAATCAAAGTCATGCACCAACACACTCGCGGCATCCAGGGCACGCAGTGTGCCGCCGTTGGCTTTCAAATGCGCTTGTCCGCGGCCTCCCTTACAGATGGCACCAGCCCAGCCGCGGATTTCCTTGGCTTCGAGCAGACCGCCATTCAGTTCAAGCACGCCTGAATTGTCGATGTTGTCGGCAACGTTGATCGTGTTGTCAACATGCGAAAACCCGTTGCTGATGACCAGCGAGGAGACGATGTCGGTCTTATTGCTGGATTGTCCGATACGGATCTGTGTAAAGTGGTTGCCGCCGCCGAGAATATAGGCCTCGGCTCCTCCCTGACTTCCGATGATCAGACCATCACCGCCATAAAAATCATTGGTTCCTCCGCTGATGCGGAACAGACTGCGAATATTCGGTTGTGAGCCGACTTGAACCCGGTTGTACCGATTCGTACCGCCCGTAACATCCACCACGCCGTCGCCACCGCCATAGTGCGAAACGAGGATTTGCGCGAACTGAGTCGTTCCGCCTGCCAGCGTCAGATGTCCCCGGCCTTTATCGTTTGACGCGACCATCAGCCAGTCATTCCACGTGAGGGAGCCTCCGCTGACGGTCATCTCGCCGAAACCGTATTGCCCGACCGTTCCGTTGCCGGAATTCGTCCAGCATCCACCAGTGACCATCACCGAGCCCGTGGCCGATGGATTCGATGCAACATGAAAGAACTTGGTGGCGACCTGTCCTCCGTACACGTTGAAGCGGGCTACGCTTTTTTGGTTGCAACCGACGATGGTCTGATAATTGGTTGAAATAAAACGTCCAGAAGTTATCTCGACAACACCGGTATTGCCAATTTGATGACCGATGCGCGTTTGGGTTATGGAATTATCGTCTGCAAGCGCCTGCTCAAATGTTCCGCCTGCGATGGTCAATATGCCATGGCTTCCGGCATTGTCAGAATAGCCGATCTCAACATCACGTTTCGCGGTCCATTTTCCCCCTGACACTGTGACGCATCCGATGCGTCCTTTGACCATGCCGATATGAGAGAAGTAATGTGTGATAAATTCTCCGCCAGCGACCTCCCATGTGCCGGTTACGCCTGCGCGTTCCTGATTGGCAATGTTAAGGTTATAATAAACGTGGTGTTCACCGCCATTGATACACACGCGATTGGTGGTAGGGCCCTTGGCGCGAAAATCGATATTGTTCCAATAAGAGGTGGTGCCGGTTTCAAAGCGTACGATATGATTCCGCTTGTCGTCATGTCCGATGACGAGCGAGTTTCCGCTTAAGACTCCGTTGGGGTTATAGAAATTGATCAGACCTGACTGAAACGTCGTAGTAATGTCAACCGAAGTGGATACGGCGCGAACTACTGCATTGGAGAGCAACATCTGTGGTTTTGCGTTATTTACACTTTCGATGTTGATACTGTGTGCGCCACCACCGATACGAAACGTTGGGTTGCCCCATGTGGAATTGGCTGGTTTTAACCACCAGGACCCTCTGACATCGAAGGTAATATCGGATTGGCTTTCGGTTTCCGTCGTTCCCATGTCCGTGTATCCTCCCTCAGGGAAGGTCACTGTTGCCGTGGTACTGCTCGCGAAATAACCATTGTTGCCCTGCGTTGGAACAACGTCGCCACTCCAGTTGGCCGGATTGGAATAGAGTGTGTTGCCTCCAGCACCCGTCCAGGTGACATTCGCCGCAAACATGGGCGTGAATGGCACGAGAAACAGGCTCAAGAAAACCGCTTTCAAAACGCGGTTCTTTTCGTGTAAAAAATGCATCCATCTTGTCTGCATGGCGACGCTCCTTCGTTTGTCCAATCCGTACGTGTGATGATGTCAAACATGTTGGTGTACATGTCTACTTCAAAACAAAAAACAATCTGCACGGTTTGTAGTATTGAAACTAAAGTAATGGATGGGTCGCAAAAAGTAAATGACTGTAAGGACAAAAAAATATCTGAAAGTTCACGTCAGAGACGTGGCTGGGGAATCCGGCGGATTAAAACGCCAGGTTAAGCAGCTGGCGTGCATTTTGCCAGAGAATCGCGCGCTGTTCAGCGGCGGATAGCGGGAGCTGCAGAAATGCCTGGAGCACGGTTGCAGGGTCTTGCCACGGCGCATCACTGCCAAAGACAATTTTATCGGCGCCGTGATTGCGAATCATGCGGAAGACTTGCGCGTCAGGCATCCAGCAAAGCGTATGCGATAGGTCGAGATAGAGTTTGTGGCCAATGAGTTCACGTTCGGATTCATCCCACATCTGGAAGCCCCCGAGATGCGCGGCGATCACGGTGAGGCCGGGGTAGTGCGTGAGCAGCTGCGCAATCGCTTTCGGTGTGGTATGGAACGGCGGGGTAAAGACGCGTTCGCCCCCTGCGTGAAGATACACAAAGAGGTTTTCGGCGCGGCAGGTTTCCCAGACGCACTGCATACGCGGATCATCGAGGGTAAAACGCTGATATTCAGGATGGAGTTTGATTCCGCGTAGGCCGGCCTGCTTGATGCAGCGGAGCGTGTGCGAAATATCCTCCTGGTCCGGATGGACTGTGCCAAGACTGGCGATTGGGGCGTGATTGATCGCAATGGACCACGCATTGATGGAACTGACCTGATCCGGCTTTGTGGCGACAGGTAGATTCAAGGCTCCGCCAAAGTGATTGTGCGCCAAGAGGCGTGTCATATCGCGGACCGTGCCGTCAAAGGAGGGCGGGTTGCCGAATTTTTCTGAGAGATTGGAAACGGCCTTTTCTGCGAGTTCATCGGGGTAGAGATGAACATGGAAATCAAAAACATCGTGCTTCGGATTCATAGAAGCACCCTAGTTTATACCTCCTTACATCGAAGTGCAAGTCTGCGTTATTTGTGCAGTGTCTGAAAAACATGGGGAAGGCGATAGATTTTGTCGCCTTCCCCATGCATCGGGTATTGCCGTTGATTTATCGTCGAGGTCCCAAAGGTTGCAAACCAAGTCCGCTCTGTTGCTGCTGGTACATCTGCTGTAGGGCCGGGATAGCCTGCTTCAGAATCGGATGCTCCTGAATGCGCTGTAACGCCGCATTCTTGCCGATATCGATGGCGCGTTGCAACGCATAGATCATCTGCTGTTGCTGCTGCTTGAAGGCATACAGCGTGGCCATCTCGAGCCAGGCGTTCCAGTCGCCCGGTTGGAGTTTAAGGTAGGTGGAGAGCGGCGGAATCATTTTGTCAGGCTGGTTTGCCGTCGCATAGACTTGCACGAGGGTCATGAGCAAAGCCGGATTGGGGTTTGCACCGAGTCGGCTCATGGCCAGATCTGCGGCGCGGACAGCGCTGGGAATGCGATTGACGCCGCCCAGGAATCCGGCGATTTCGACCAGCGTTTCCGGCGGAATATTGGCGATGGTGAGCAGCTGCTCAAAATGGAGCGCGGCGGCTTCATTTTGACCGAGTTCGCGATATCCCATGGCCAGCTGGAAGGTTTCATCCGCCGTCAAGGCTTGTTTGGCGCGCACCTTCGCGGAGAGCGTCTGGACACGCTGCTGAATCTCGCGTACGCGTTTGATAAAATCGAGATATCCCGGACCGCGGTCGTTGTTCGGATCCTTGAGGTTGAACTCATTCAGGATGCGGATCGATTCATCGTGCCGCGACTGTGTAAGCAACACCTCCTGGATCAGGCGGAAATTCGCTTCCGGACTGACCGGGTAGAGCGTTCTGGATTCCTGAAATGCGCGTTCGGCTTCGTTGCGCAATCCGCGCGTCGCATAGAGCCCCGCAATTGCACTGCGCAGCTTGGAGAAGGATTTCTGCGCCGGCAAATCGCGGCGGAATTCCCAGCGGCGCAACAGGTGGCGCGTGTACCAGTCCCAGAAATCCATATCCTGACGAACCAGCTCAGGGCTCAACTGCACGGGGTCGTTGTTGATCTTCATGATTAGTCCGTGCGGAGAGAGGTAGGGATACATCCAGTTGATGACGTAACTCTCCTCAACATAAAAGGCGTGACGCGGCTTGTTTTTGGCGAAAATCATGTCGCACAGAATGCCGTTGATCTCCATGACGCCGAGCGCGCCGCTAACCTGTACGCGTCCATTTTCAATGGTCAGCGCCGCATTTTTCGGCCGTTTTCCGGAGTTGACCTCGTCGACGTAGATCTGGAATGCGCGCGAACTGTCTTCCGGCGTCGGAATCCAGACATCATCGCCCATAATCGCCCGCTGGGTGGCCATGTAGGTGTTGTCCGCCAGCGCGTTCTGCGTAATCAGAAAGACATCGGGTCTCACGTTGGCGGAGTAGATCATGTAGGTGGGTACAAAGCGCCCAGGGTCGGTGCCGCCAAAGAAGATGGCGCCGAACTCCATGGCCGGCGGATAGAGCGGGTCGGGCAGGGGTTCCTGATCCGCCTCGAGTTCCTCTGCGATCGCCTCCGCACCGCGCAGCTGGTAGTTGCCGAACTGCCAGCCGAAGTCGTGGTCGGTCTGTTCCGCAGCACTGGTCGAGAAAACCAGATACTCGTTGCAGAAGTTCTCATAGACCGGGATCAAGCAGACCATGATCCCCATGGCCAGCAGCAGGGTGCGGATCTGTTTCTGGAACCGCAGAACCAGCGCCGACTTGGTTGCCAGAAAACGCAACAGGCGGTTGGCGATTTCCAAACCAAAGACCAAGCCATAGCCGATCCAGATGGCAAAGAGACCGTGCGAGCTGACAAACTTCACCTTTTGGATGAACATATCCTGCAGGTCACCCTTGATATCGGCCAAAACGACCATCAGAACGCTCATGACGAGGAAGGCGGCGCCGGTTGCCAGCAACCATTGCTGTGACGTTTCGTGGATTTCGGAATCGAACCCGATCTTTTTCTCCGCGGAGCGATGCAGGAAATACCAGCCGGCAAGGAAGAGCGCGACGAGCAGCAGGGCCAGCCCGGCGATGGCGACTTTTTCACCGGCCGGCAGCACGGCATGATCGGTTGGGGCGAGGAGCCGCATCAGACCTGCCGCGACGAAAAAGACGAGGAGCAGCGCACTTCCCGTAAGCGTCATGCCTACGGTTAGGCTTTCTGAGATGTTTTTGGCCTCCCAGGTGTGGATCACGAAGGCTTGGAGCTGCCGCAACACAAAGAGCGCGATGCCGATCAGCGAGAGCAGCAGGATCACCGCGATGAGCAGTTTGTCCAAGCGCAGGATCGGTTCGCCACGGTAGAGCTCCGAGGCGAGCACCAGCAGTGCCGTCACCAGATAACAGGCGCAGGCCACATAGAGGGCGCGGATCTTTTTACCTGCGGCCTTGATGCGCCACAGTGAAAATGGAATAAAGCCGAGCGTAGCGGCGATCAAGGTAAACTGCACGCGCAAGTCGGTAAAATAGGCACCCAGCTGGAAAAGAAATTTCTTGTTGAACACATCGGCAGGCGCGATCTTCTCATATTGACCGCGCATGATGGCATGCTTGAAGCCCTCCCACGTGCGAGGGTAGCCCCAGTTCATGGGCGGGTTGGTGTCCGACGAGATCGGCATGTAAATGTAGAACGAACAGCCGAGTTCGGAGAAGAATGCGGTGAGCGCCACCGTCCGTCCATGGGGCAGCATGAGCCACGCAAAACCGAGCAGCATGAAATTCCAGATGATCGGCCACCAGAACCACCAGGTGCAGGGATGGGTGAGTCCGTTCAGAAGCCCCTTGTTGAGCAAAACATAGATCGAGATTTGCACGGCTGAAACAGCCAGTGCAAAGAAGATTCCATTGGGAAGGGTTGCGCTGATCAGCAGCAGCGTTGCGATTCCCGCGAAAAGAACCACATTGGGCAGGGTCCAGTCAAAGGGAAGACCCGCGTAGCCCGCGGGCATAGGCGCGCTGGCAAGGCTGGTCAGGCGGATCAGCAGGATACCGCAGACGACGCATGCGGCGACCAGCCACGGTGTCTGTTTCTTTTTCGCACTGCTGTCTGTTGCGAGCACGGCACCGGTGCAAACCGCGAAAACAAGCAGGATGAGCGCCACGACGCTGAGGTAGATGGTAGGCTGCGCCAGAGGACGGTCATCCGGCGCGAGCGCCGTGGACGTGCTGAAGGCCGAGGAGAGAAAGGCGAGTATTGCGGACATTCCCAGCAGGCCCATTACGATCAGGATCGGCGTCTTCGGATTGCGTGCAAACAGAGGATGCTGATTCTGCGCATGTCCGCCGCGGAAGTGAATCGCGAGCAACAACGCTGCCAGCGCTAGGACCGTTGCGATCACGAGCATCGGCAGGGAGGGGACGGCGACCGTGCTCAACGCGTCGAATTTTGCATATGCGGGTCCGTTTCCTCCAGGCATGGCGGGAAGCTCCGCCCCGATCTGCAGCACATGCGCGGTTAAGAGCACCGGAATGCCGATGAGCAGGAAATCGCGGAAGAGGCTGATGTTGCGCAGAAAGACGGTGATGAGCAGGGGAATGGCTGCCAGCAGGAGAACCTGATAGTTGGTCAATCCAAGACCAAAGACAAACGCGAGCAACCACAGGATCTTGTCCGAGGGACGCCGCATCCAGCGATAGGTCAGCAGAAAGATCCAGGTCAGAAAGAAGGCGTTGAGGGAGTAAACCTCGCAGATGGTGGACTGCGACCACATGCAGGGGCTGAAGGCAAAAGCCAGACTGGCCCCGACGCCGCCGGCCCAGCAGAGTTCGTTGTTCTGCTCTTCATTGTACTCCGGCGTGTGCGAATAGACGTCTTTTAAAATATCCGAAGCGGAACGTGTAATCAACATCGCCGAAAAACCAGCTGCGAGCGCGCCGAAGAGACCCGAACCGAACACAGCGATCGACCAGGCCGGTGTAGGTTGTCCGCGGAACGTGACCCACTGGAAGGCCCAGGCGAAGAAATTTACGATGATCGTCCAGATCGGATATCCAGGCGGATGGGGAACGCCCCAGTTACATCCTGCGGTTGCTAGTTCGCCCGAATCTTCCAGTGTGACCGAAGGCGCGGCCGTGTAGAAATAGACGATGAACGCAATGACTGTTGCCGTCCAGAAAGCAGCCCAATCGACGCGACGGAAAAAAGCCCCTTTACGAAGATCACCTGAAAGCACGTTCTTAATCATAACTCAATCATCCTTACAGTTGTGTGACGTATTTTACCGTTGTCGAGCGAGGGTCGCAAGCTGGAACTTTCATGCTAAGGTAGATTACGCACGCGTAATCTGCTGCACCAGCTGAATTACGTCCTCCGCAGTGACTGGACGCGGATTCGCGGCGGTCGATCCCGAGGCTAATGTTTCTGCAATCAACGCATCCATGTCGTGGATGATCCCTCCCTGGAAAGGATTCGTGAGCGACATGGCTGTCAGCCAGGTGCTGACCTGTTTTTCAACATCCACTTGGTAGATGCTTTTGATGCGCTCAATATCGTCGGCGATGCGCTCCTTGTTGAAGGCGAGACAGGCTTTGAGGCAGCAGGCGCAGGTCAGTCCGTGCGGCGCATGGAAACGGGCGCCGAGCGGATGGGCGAGACCGTGGATCACGCCGAGACGCGAATGGGAGAAGGCCATGCCTGTGATATAGCTGGCCTCGAGCATCTCCGCAGCGGCCGCGCAGTCGCCGCGATAAAGCGGCAGCAGGTTCCGGCTGATGCGCACCAGGGCGCATTCCGCCAGCGCGCGCGTCCAGGGCGTCGCGTAGCGGCTGGTCAGCGACTCAAACGCCTGGATAAAGGCGTCAAGCCCTGCGGCTGCCACGGTCGCAGGCGGCGTCCCCTGCAGAAGATCGGGATCGAGAATGACCATCTTCGGCATGTGCGAAGCATGACGGATGGATTGTTTGAGTCCCGCTTCAGGGTCGGTGAGCACGGAGACGACCGTGGCCTCCGAGCCTGTTCCCGCGGTAGTCGGTACCGCGATGAGAGGCAGGGTGGCCATGGGAATCGTGGAGGGATTGCGCTGATAATACGCGGTCGGTTCTGTGGCAGCCGCGAGGCCTGCCGCAGCTTTGGCGAGGTCGAGCACGCTGCCGCCGCCGATGGCCGCGACCCAGTGCGGGCGCGCTTCGCGGAGGATTGCGCGCAAGGCGTCGACCTGCTGTACCGTCGGTTCACCGCCGGTGTGCTCCCAGGTCGCGCAGGTCAGCGCGGACGGCGCGTGCCGCATAATGGCCGCGAGCTTACCGGATTCTCTGAGCGAACGGCCATGGACGATCATGCCGTGCGCCCCGAACTGGGCGTACGCCTGCGGAAGCAGGTGCTGGACAGCGCCTGCTTGCGCCGTGGTTTGCGCAGGGAGCAGAAGGGTGTTGGGGATGAGCGTCATGATGGGCTCTTAGGCGTATTGCATGATGATCGCGGCAATGACGAGCGGTTCATCCGTGTTGTTTTCCACGCTATGTGAGCCGCCTTTGCCGGTGAGGATCGCATCGCCGGTGTGGATGTCGCGCCATTTACCAGCCTCAAGGATGCGTCCGGAACCCGCGAGGACGATGTAGACTTCATCCTCGGCATCATGGGTATGGTTGCCGACGGAAGCACCGGGCGGCAGGGTCATGCGCGTGCAGAGGCGAACTTTTGCACCGAAGTGCTCGGGTTTAAACCAGTGGTCAAGTTCAACGGTTCCGCGACCCCCGCGCATTGCGGGACGCGATTCATGCATGGCGTTTTGAAGGGATGTGATCATGCTGCTCCTTGCTGTTCGGTGTGTTATCCGCACACGCATCCGGATGGCGTGCGGGAGATGGGGCGAGTTCAAAATCCAGGAGGACGGGGAGGTGGTCTGAAATGCGGATGCGCGGAACGCGGAAACGCAGGGGTTTGATGCGCGGATCGTGGCAGATAAAATCGAGTTCTTTTTTGGGGCTCCAGCTCGGGAAGGTCGGCTGATGTTCATGATTGGCGCTGACAAGGCCGGTTGCTTTTAAAAAGTGCTTCATCTCGTGGGCACCACTCAAGGTGTTGAAATCGCCGGCGACAATGACCGGTGTGGTCGCGGAACGGATCAGATGAACCAGTTCGTCGAGCTGTTTGTGACGCGTCCGCGGCCCGAGTGCCAGATGGACAAGAAAGAAGGTGAAGGCGTGCGTTTCAACGCGGATGGCGAGGCTTTTAAAGCCAATGGTGAAATCGTGAAACGCGGTGTGCGTGAGTGGCAGGCGCGACAAAACCGCATTGGCCTGCTTGTTCAGGACAGGGAGGCGCCTGCCGAGACTTTGTGACGGGTATTTGACCCGATGGCATTGCGTGTACCCGAATTTCTTGGCGAGTTCGGCAGCCTGGTTGCGTTTGCGGCTGCGGTAGGAACCGGCGTCAACCTCGACGAGTCCGATCAGATCCGGATCGGCAGCCTTGACAAAGCGATCGATGTAGTCGAAGTGACGCGTGGTTTTGCGCAGTGTTTCGAGCCACGCAAAGCGGCGGAGACGTCCTGTACCGTATTGGATATTATAGAGTAACAGACGCATGCGCCAGACGCTCCCGGTTACAAAACCGAGAAGGTCTGTAACCATGTTTCCTGCGTTTGCGGCTGTTGCGTCGGTGTGACCAGCGCCAGCGTGAGACGCGTGGGGTTAAAAATATCATTCGCGAGCTGCTGGATGTCCGCAGCCGTAACAGCCTGAATGCCTGCAATGGTCTCTTCCGGATGGATGACGCGCCCGAAATTCAAGACGGACTCGCCGAGCAAAAGCATTTGATTACCTGTTCCCTCCAGTCCGAGACGGAAGGTTCCGAGGAGATAATCCTTGGTTCGCTTGAGTTCCGCTGCTGCGATCTTTTTGTCCATGACCTTGCGCAGTTCCTTGGCGGTCAGCGTCAAGGCCGCTTCCGCGCGTTGGGAATCAAAGCCGCCGCTGATGGCAAAGATACCGGTTTCAGTAAAGAGCTGGTATGAGGAGCTGATGGAATAGCAGAGCCCATTGCGTTCGCGCACCGACTGGAAGAGGCGTGAAGACATGTTTTCGCCGAGTAGGCCGTTGAGCACGCGCAGCGCATAGCGGCGGTCATCATGGCGGCCAAAGATGCGGAAGCCGGCAACCGCCTGAACCTGGGCGATCTCTTTCTGCGCCATGATAAAGGGGCGCTGCTGCGTCTTGCCGTCGGTCGGCTTAAAGCGGAGGCCTTTATCTTTCTTCACCCGGCCTAACGCGGCCTCGACAGCAGCGACACAGGTGGCATGATCCAAGCGCCCGGCAAAGGCGACAACCGTTGCGGAGGGCGCATACGCCTTTTGGCGATAGGCCAGCAGTTCGGCTTGATTCAGATGGATCAGCGTCTTTTCACTGCCGGCCAGTGGGCGTCCCAGCGCGTGGTTGGTGAAAAGCGCATCCTGAAAGAGTTCCTGGACGTACGCTTGCGGTTGATCCTGATACATCTTGATCTCTTCGATGATCACGGCGCGTTCGCGGTTGAGGTCGTCCTGCTTGATCGAGGCGTTGCTGTACATGTCCGTCAGCACATCGACAGCCTGTTGCATGAATTCATGGGGAATGCGCGCGTAGTAGCAGGTGCTCTCCTCCTGCGTAAACGCATTGAGATAACCGCCGCGGCCCTCGATCGCCTGTGAAATCTGCAGCGCGGAACGGGTCGGTGTTCCCTTGAAGAGCATATGCTCCAGGAAGTGGCTGATCCCCGATTGCGCGGCAGGTTCGTGGCGTCCGCCGGCGCCGGCCCAGATGCCGATTGCGACGCTCTCCGCATCGGCAATCGCCGAGGAGACGACGGTGACCCCATTCTTTAAAACCGTAATGTTTACGTTTTTCATAGAAACTTACTGTGCAGCAGCGGCCTGCATGGCGGCTAACGTTGTTTTACCGTCGTAGAGCGCTTTGCCGACAATGGCTCCGAAGAGATTGGTGCACCCCAGTTTTTTCAGCGCGGTCACATGTTCCGGCGCACTGACACCGCCGGAAGCGATGATGTTGATCTGCGGGACGGCGCAGCACATCTGCTGCATCGCATGCAGATTAGGGCCGCCGAGCATACCGTCAGTCGCGGTGTCGGTATAGATGATGGTTTTGACGCCGATGGCTTGCATCTGCTGCGCAAGATCGATCGCCTGGGTCTGTGTGGTCTCGACCCAGCCCTTGACCTGCACGAATCCATCGCGGGCATCAATGCCTACGGCAATACGGTCACCGAACCGCTTAACCAGATCGGCCACAAGCGTGCGGCTCTCGAGCGCGCGCGTACCGATAATCGCGCGTGCGACGCCTTCGTTGAGCAGGCGTTCAATCTGCGCATCGGTGCGCAAGCCACCGCCGACCTCAACAGGAATCCGCAACGTCCGGATGATTTCACCGATCACTGGGGCATGGCGCGGTTCACCGTGGAAGGCTCCGTCCAAATCAACAACATGCAGTTGCTTTGCGCCCTGTTCCACCCAGGTACGCGCCTGGGCGAGCGGATTATCGGAATAGACCGTAACAGCGTCCGCCTTGCCTTGTTGCAGGCGCACGCATTTGTTATCTTTCAAATCAATAGCGGGTAAAATGATCATCCGGAATCGAATCTTTCAGGTTGGACAGGTTACAGAACACCTTTGCTCGAAGGAATCCCGGTCTCGCGCGGGTCGAGCTCGACTGCGGCGCGAAACGCGCGTGCGAACCCCTTGAAAAGCGCTTCGCAGACGTGATGCGCTTCGTCGCCATACAGCGTCCGCGCGTGAATATTCATGCGTCCTTCAACGGAGATCGCACGTAGAAATTCCTCGACCAGCTTAACGTCAAAGTCGCCAGCTTTGGCTTGTTTCATGACGCTGGAAAAAACGAGGAAGGGGCGTCCGCCGAGGTCGAGTACAACTTCGGCGAGGCTTTCGTCCATGGGCAACAGAAACGATCCATACCGACGGATACCTCGGCGTTCGCCGAGCGCATCGTTGATGCAGCCGCCAAGAACAATGCCGACATCTTCAACCGTATGATGAAAATCGACATGGACATCGCCTTTGGCTTCGACGGACAAATCAATGAGCGCGTGCCGGGCGAAAAGCTCGAGCATGTGATCAAAAAAACCGATGCCGGTTGAAAGTGTCGATTTTCCTGAACCATCGAGGTTCAACGAGATCGTGATGCTGGTTTCACGCGTTGAGCGTGAACGCGTTGCGGTTCTTTTCATAGAAATCCTCTCCTCTTACCGCACCGCGCGGCTATGCGCGATGCAGGCGGTGCAGGGGTTTCACGCTAAGCCGAGTCCTGAGACCGTTTTTTCAGTTTCGCCTTTTCGCGCAGCCAAATCACCCAGATGCATATCTCATAGAGAATGCACATGGGAATCGCCATGATGATCTGCGATGCAGGATCAGGTGGCGTTAAGACCATAGACAGTGCAAAAATGATAACAATCGAATAGCGTCGTTTTTCGCGCAGCATCTGCGATGAAATAATACCCAACCATCCGAGCAACAGGACCAACAGGGGCAATTGGAACGCAAGACCAAACGCAATGATCATCTTGAGTGCGAACTCGACGTGCGAATCCACGCGCACGATATTGTTCGGAATGCCCATCCAGGCATTGATTTGCTGCAGGACCTGGATAGCGATATTGAGCGTGGTCGCATAGGCCATCCAGACGCCTCCGGCAAAGAGGACGGTCGAGGCCCCAAGGCAGAATGTAATCAGCGAGCGCTCGCTGCGCCGGAGTCCAGGGAACACAAAGCGCATGACGAAGAAGGTGATGAATGGCATGCTGAGCGCCGTTCCGCCCCATACCATGATCTTGATGATCATTTCCACGCCCGTGGTCCAGCCTAAGCCTTGCACCATATCCTGCGCGCTGCCAGCCGGTGCTTTCAACCATGCAAGGACACGCGGAGCAAACGGAATCATCGCGATTTCGCAGATCATCCACGCGATGGCACATTTGATGATACAGTCGCGCAGCTCCATCAGGTGTTCGATGAAGGGGCGCGGCGGATCATTGTACTCGTCTCCCGTGTCGGCGGATTTACCGGAAAGCTGGGGCAGTTTAAAGCGTCCGATGGATTTCATTCCTTGCCCCTCCCGCTCTCGTCCTGTTCGGCAGGAGCCTTCGGTTGGGGAGCCGCTACGTGCTCAGGAGCTTCTGTCGCGGGGTCGTGCGCCGGAATTTCTTCGCTGGACGTATTCGAAGATACGGCCTCGTGTGCGTCGGATTCGTCGCCGTGGGTAATGGATTCATTGCCCGGATACGTCGCATCATCCGGGTATTGCTGATACCCCGTGAGATCGGGATCGTTCTGATGCTCGGACGTCATCGTTGTTTCCGGCTGAGGCGGAGTAGGCTCCTGATCCATGGTCAGGATCTGACTTTTGAATTCATCGGCCGCACGACGGAACATTTCCATCGTCTTGCCGAGTTTACGTGCGATTTCAGGTAGGCGTTTAGGGCCAACGACAATCATCACGACAACAGCCAAAACAAACCATTCTCCCGGACTCGCAGAATCAAAGACAAATGCTGACGGAAGAGGCGGGAACAGAATGATGACGCCCATAGTGGTCAATCTCAAAATGTGAACATAACGCGGTTGCACGCCCGTAAGCGGCAACCACGGAAAACACGGTTACTTCTGATAGAGTGCGAATTCACCACGACGGTTCAGACGCCAGACTGCTTCACCGGAACCAGCAACAGCCGGCTTTTCCGATCCGTAGCTGCGCGTCTGGATACGGTCCGCTGCAATGCCGAGGTTCGTCATGTAGGTGCGAACCGACTGCGCGCGATTTTCGCCCAGGCCGAGGTTGTATTCATTGCTACCGCGCTCATCGCAGTGACCTTCGATGACCAGCACGTGGCTTTCGTTTGCCTTCAGGTGCTGCGCGACTTTGTCGATCTTCGATGCTTCGCTGGGGGCCAGCGCGTAGCTGTCGAATGCGAAATAGATCGGAGCGAACGTAACGCCTTCAACGCGCTTGTACATGTCCTCAAAGCGTGAGCCGGCGACTGCATTGCCCTGTTCGTCAGTCACATTGGTTACTGCGGCATTGTCAAGCAGTTCAGGGTCATTTGCCTCAGACTTCTTGTTACTGCACCCTGTGTTGAGGCTCAATAACGTGCACAACAAAGCCATGTTAGCTGCGAGGATGAAACGGATACTCATTGATTAACTCCTTAGTGTAGCGTGTTTGTTTTTTACTTGCTCGACCAGTCCGGCGAAATCCACTTTCCTGCGACGTTTGTCAATCGGACCGGTGGATCTCCCAGCGCATCGAGAATGTAGATGGACGACCCGCTTGAACAGGCGATATGTCGGCTGTCCGGGGCCCAAGAGGGGTGCTCAAATCCTGCGGAAGAGGGAACGATTTCAGCGGCAGCCTCGCCGCCGCTGCGCGGATCAAGGATCGCGATCTGGTACGATCCGCTGCGGCGTGTAGCGTAAGCGATCTTCCCCTTTTCATTCCAGTCAGGGTTGACGTTTTCGCTGCCGCGGAAGGTGATGCGCGTTGTTTTTTTCGAAGCGACTTGGATGATGTAAAGTTGCGGCGTACGCGAAACATCGCTGACATAGACAATACGTTGTCCGTCCGGGGACCAGCAGGGGCTGGCTTCAACGCCGGTTTTCGTCGATGTCAGGCGCGCAAGGCGTCCCGACGCGAGGTGCAGCGTGTAGAGTTCCGGATTCCCTTGATAGGAGAGGATGAGCGCGACAGTCGATCCATCCGGTGAAACGGCAGCGCCGGTGTTCAGCCCGCGGAACGGCGCCAAGGAGGAACGGCCGCCGCCAAGCGTCTGCTTCAAAATGGTCGGATACCCTTGGATAAAACTGGTGTAATACAGGGTGTTCCCGTTCGGTGCCCAGCGCGGACCGACAATCGCGACGTTATCGCGCGTGATCTGGCGGAAGTTAAATCCGTCAACATCGCTGACATAAAGATCCGCGTTGTTGCTGCCGCGGCGATTGACAAAAGCGATTTTTGTTTGGGCAATGCCTTTTTCACCCTTGATGAGGCGAACCATTTCATCCGCAAGCTGATGAGCTTGCTGGCGCACCAGCTCCTGACCTTGCGCCGAACGCGTCCAGGGGAAGGAGCGTCCACCCCAGGCGCAGCGCAGCGCACTGCTGATGCCGCTGCCGGACTCAGCAACGGAGCCGCTTAACGTGACCGTTGCCTGATTGCCCTGCACGAGTTTAAACCAGCCGGAGCGTTCAAGGTCGCGCTGCAGCGTCTGCTGGAAAAGCCGGCCCTGCGCGCCTGAAACACGAAACGCAAGTGCCACTGAGTCTTTCTTAGCGCCTTCTTTCTGAACAACGATAAGCGGCGCAGAACCTTGCGCATGGACGCAGAGCACACTGGCCAAAATTGCGATGGAACAACTCCAGACCAATACCGTATTTAAATTGCTTCGAAACATAACGCATGACTATACTCTTTTTTGTGGTTGCTTCGCAAGTAGAATGCGCAAGTGATTGTCAATTCGCGCTCACCTCCCTGTTTCGTGCGCGTACACGATAGAAATAGGTGCTCGTTGAAAAAAAAGAAGTTCCTCGCGGGGAGTTTGACTTGCTTCATTGGCGAAAATCATGCAGAGTAATAGACTATCCAAAGCATGAGAAGGAGTTTGAGCACTATGACAACGCAATTGGCAAAAAATGTTTTCTGGGTCGGCTATATCGATTGGGGGGTGCGGGATTTTCATGGCTATCGCACGGAGCGCGGGTCGACGTACAATGCATACCTGGTTCAAGGCGAGAAAAACGCCTTGATCGATGCGGTCAAAGACAAGTATGTGCAGAGCTATTTGGAACATGTTCAGGCGCACATTCCGCTGGATCAGGTTCATTACATTGTCTGCAATCATGCGGAGCCCGACCATTCGGGAGGCTTGGTGGAGACGGTTAAGGCCTGTCCGAATGCGGTTGTCGTCTGCAACGCGAAGTGCAAAGATGCGCTGATGCGCCATTACGATACCGCACTCTGGAAATGGCTGGTGATCAAGGATACGGAGGAGCTTGCGCTGGGCGGAAAGACCTTGCAGTTCTTCGATACGCCGATGGTGCATTGGCCTGAATCCATGGCGACCTATCTGAAAGAGGATGAGATTCTCTTCTCGATGGATGCCTTCGGACAGCACTATGCGACGGCCAACCGGTTTGACGATGCGTGCGACATGGCCGAGGTGATGCAGGAAGCCAAGACCTATTACGCGAATATCGTGTTGCCGTACGGCCGCCCTGTAGCGACCACGCTCGCACGGCTCGGCAGTCTCAAGCTTACTCTGGTCGCGCCGTCGCATGGTGTAATCTGGCGTTCGCACTTTGCGCAGATCCTCGCCGCGTATCAGGCCTGGATGGTGTGCAAGCCTGTGCGCAAGGTCGTGGTGCTCTATACAACGATGTGGGGAAGTACGCACGTGATGGCGGAGGCCGTCACGGCGGGGGCGTTGGAATATCCGGTCGAGGTGAAGTTGATTGATGTGGCCACGCTTTCGGATACGGTCGTTGTGACGGAGATCATGGATTGCGCGGCTTTTGCTGTGGGCTCTCCGACCTTGAATATGGGTATTATGCCGCGGATGGCTGCGACGCTGACCTATCTGCGCGGCTTAAAGCCGACCGGGAAAAGCTCCTTTGCCTTTGGGTCGTATGGCTGGGCTGCGAAGGGGCAGGATGAAGTCGTGCGCTATCTGACGGAGATGCAGACCACGCCTGTGTGCGACATGGTCGCCTGCAAATTCGCGCCGGATGCGGAGACGCTTGAAAAATGCCGTGCAGCAGGCCGCGCCTTGGCTGCTGTGGCACTGAGGGCTTAACCATGCGCCAGGTGCTTGCGTTCTGTCTGTTGGCGAGTTCGCTGGCGGCTTCGCCGTTTACGGTGCAGCCGCGCGTTGAACAGCAGGAAGGCCATGCCTTGCTTGCTGTGGAGTTGACGATTCCTCTCAATCATCTGGTTTACGCGTCCTCTTTTTCCGTGGCCTCCGATATTCCCTTGCGGAGCGTTGCGTCCGTGCCGACGCATGAAAAAGAGGATCCCTTCGCGCCGGGTAAAACCGTGCGCGTGTATACGGAATCGTTCACGGCGCGGTGGTACCTTGACGGACTCAAAGAGGGCACGTCGTTGCGCGTGGCGTTTCAGGGCTGCAATGCGCAGACCTGCTTTCTGCCTGAAAAAAAGGTATTTCGCTATGTTGCCGCGTCCAACGCGTTTCTTGCAGTTGCGGAGCCGGCCGCACGCTCCACAGATTTGCAGACAGAGAATCCGTGGCTGATGGGGCGTTCGTTAACCGCTGCGGGCGGGTACATGACGGCCGGGGAGTTCCTGACGTTTCTCGACCAAGCCGAAGGCCGTCCGGCTGTACAGCATGTGGCCTTGCGTGATTTTTTAAACCATCCGCTCGACTTTTTCCGTGTGCGGGGGATCTGGCTGACGCTCGTGTTGGTTTTATTTGGCGGGCTCCTGCTGAATCTCACCCCCTGCGTGTTGCCGATGATCCCCATCAATCTGGCGATCATCGGTGCAGGAAGCGGAACGCGGCAGCGCGGGTTTGTGCTGGGCAGCGCGTATGGGGCCGGCATTGTGCTTGTCTACGGCGGCATGGGGTGGGTTATTTTACGCAGCGGCCTTTTTTTCGGCGCGCTGCAAGCGTCGCCGTGGTTCAGTTTAACAGTTGCGCTCATCTTCGCCGTTTTAGCGCTTGCGCTGTTCGACGTGATTGTCATTGATTTTACGCGGTGGACCTCCGGCGCGGGCCGCAACGCGGGAAGTCGGGGCGTTTGGCCTTCCTTCATCGCCGGCGGGCTCTCCGCGTTGCTGGCCGGTGCGTGCGTCGCACCTGTTGTTTTGGCGGTTTTGCTGCTTGCGGGCACCTTGCATGCGCAGGGCGAGCCAGCAGCTCAATTGCTGCCATTCCTGTTGGGGCTGGGGATGGCGCTGCCGTGGCCATTAGCAGGTGCGGGGCTTGCGGTTCTGCCGCGTCCTGGGATGTGGATGGTGCGCGTCAAACAGGTTTTCGGTCTGCTGGTCGCCAGCTTGGCGGTTTACTATGCGTCGTTGGCGGTAACGGGTTTTGTACCTGCATTTGCGCCGCATCGCCCCGGGGCGATTGAAGCCGGGGATCGCGTTGCCTGGGTGTCCCGTCTGGAGGAGGCACGCACCGCAGGACAGCCGGTTTTCGTCGATTTCTGGGCTTCCTGGTGTAAAAACTGCGCGGCGATGGATAAGACGACCTTTCAGGACGAGCGGGTGAAGGCGCGTCTGGCGGCGTATCGGGTCGTGCTGGTCCAGGTCGAGCGACCCAACGAACCGGCTGCACGTGCGATGCTGGAATCCTTAGGAGCAAAGGGGCTTCCGGCATTTGCCATCCTGCGATAAATATCATTGTTTCCTGCCGTTAAACGTGGCATACTTTGGGCTGTTGAAAGGCTATCCGCTTTGGAGGGCGGCCTGAAGTGAAAAGGATTTTCTATGCGCGTGATTGGCGTTATTCCATCTCGTTGGGGTTCAACACGTTTTCCCGGTAAGAGTGTCTATCCGTTATGCGGGAAACCGTTGGTGCAATGGGTCGTTGAGGCGGTCCAACGGGCGACGCTTCTGGATGAGGTCATTGTCGCGACCGATGATCTGCGCATCGCGGAGCTCGTACGCGGGTTTGCACGCGTCGCCATGACGCGTCCTGACCATCCATCCGGCACCGATCGTGTAGCGGAAGCCGCCCAACCGCAGGACGATGATATCGTGATCAATATCCAGGGCGATGAGCCGTTGATCAATCCTGCGCTGATCGATGCGCTCGTTGCGCGCATGAAGGCGGATGCCGGCTGGGCCATGGCGACCGCGGCGACGCCGATCCAGTCGCGCCGCGATCTTGAGGCGCGCACCGTGGTGAAGGTCGTTCTGGACCGCGAGGACGGTGCGCTCTATTTTTCACGGCTGCCGATTCCGTGTCGCCGCGACGGTGAAGCTGATTTAGCCAGCGGTCTCTATTGGCGGCATCTGGGCATCTACGCCTATCGGGGCGCGTTTTTAAAACGGCTGGTTGCCGAGCCGCCCTGTCCGCTTGAGAAAACAGAGAGTCTGGAGCAGTTGCGCGCCATGTATATCGGCGGGCGTATCGCCGTGATCAGAACCGAGGAATTGGGCGTGGGGGTCGATACGCCGGAAGACGTGCCGGCTGTTGAGGCGATTTTACGTGCGCGGATGGCCTAGCATCCTGTACGACAAACGTGGAGAGCGAGAACGATGACAAAGGTCAAGGTCGATGATGTGGTTTTCGGTGGACGGCAGCTTGCGATGATTGCCGGTCCATGTGTGATTGAAAGCGTAGAGGGCGTGATGGATCTGGCGGAGCGGCTGGTTCATCTGGCGGATGAATTAAAGGTTCCGCTTGTGTTCAAGGCCTCGTTTGATAAGGCCAACCGGACCTCGGTGGATTCCTATCGCGGACCGGGGATCGTGGAGGGCCTGGCCATTCTCAAAGAGGTGCGCGATCGTTTTAATGTGCCGGTGTTAACCGATATCCATGAGCCGTGGCAGGCGGAGATAGCAGCTGAGGTGATCGATATTTTGCAGATCCCCGCATTTCTCTGCCGGCAGACCGATTTGCTGGTGGCGGCTGCGCAGACCGGACGCGTTATCAACGTGAAAAAGGCGCAATTCCTGGCGCCGGAAGACATGGCGAACGTGGTGGAGAAAATCGAGTCATGCGGGAATCGCAAGATCATTCTGACTGAGCGCGGTGCGAGTTTCGGGTATCGCAACTTGGTTGCGGATATGCGGAGCCTGCTGATTCTGCGCGAGTTGGGCTATCCGGTTGTCTTCGATGCAACGCACAGCGTGCAGCGTCCGGGCGGAGCCGGCAAGGAGAGCGGGGGGGACGGCAAGTGGGCGCCGGCCTTGGCGCGCGCGGCGGTCGCAACCGGGGTTGACGGCATCTTTATGGAGACGCATGTCAATCCGGCGGAAGCGCTGTCCGACAAGGCCAATGCGATTGCGTTCAAAGATTTGAAGCGCGTGTGGAAGGCGTTGCTGGCCATCCATGAGATTGTCCGCAAGTAAGCACCGACGAGGAAATGCAATGAAGTGCGTGATCCTAAGTATTGCGTTGATTGCCGGAGGGCTCTGGGCCGAGGAGCCGCGGGCCGTCGTGCCCGCGCTCAATCATACTGAAGCCTGTAAGCAGTTGCAGGATCGCTGGGAACGGGCGCATATGGAAATGTCCTCGCCCGTGGAGAATCTCGTGTTGCCGGTTGAGTTTCATCCCAATGGCCGGATTAAAATTATTTTGCGGGCGAAGCAGTCGCAGATGCTTCAGGATAGTTACATCTTTGCCTTAGGCGTGCACTTCGATATGTTTGACGCTGATGGCAAAAAGAACGGTGAAATGGTGATGGATGATTGCCTGTTTGACCGTGAACGACGCATCGGTTACTGCAAGGGCCGCGTGCATGTGAATCGTGATGGCGACGCGTTGAAAAGTCGCGGTATGTACTTTTCAACCGAGCCAAATTTTATTAAACTACTATCGGAATGTGAAATCCGAACGCGGCGCATTCCTGTTGATTTAGGGAGATTATCGTGATCGTACGACTAGTTATCAGCGTGATGTGTCTGGGTGTTGCCAGTTGGGTATGGGCTCAGACTGCGACCTCGTCTGTTTTGCGGTCAGACGAGGGCGTTGCGATGCAGGCCTTGAAGTCCGAGAAGCGTGCGACGACGAATGCGCCGCGGGAATCGGTCATCACGGCCAAACGTGTGGATTACGACAACAAGGAAGGCGTCATCATTTTCGATGAGGACGTGGTTGTCGATAACGAACAGTTTGTGCTGAAGTCGGATCGCCTCTTTGTCTTTATGCAGGGGACGAACGATGTTGATCGCATCTTGGCCGACGGGAATGTCGTGATTACCAATTTGAATCGTGCCGCAACCTGCGATAAGGCTGTTTTCACCAAGAAAGATGGCCAGATCGTGATGACGGGACACGCCACCTTGATGACCGGCGGTGAACGTGCCGGCACCGTGACCGGGGATAAGATTGTGATCTGGGTCGACGACGAGCGGATGGAGGTTTCTCCTGGACGCGTAACGCTGCCGCCGGGCACGTTTAACTCCAATAAAAACGGGAAGACGTTTTTGCCTTAAGGATTGCGGATAATGGACGAATACGTTGAACAAACTATGCAGCAGGATGTGCCGGATATCGAAGCGGTTGGGCTGGTGAAGCATTATGGCTCACGGACCGTTGTCAACGGGATCTCCTTGCATGCGCGCTGTGGTGAGATCGTGGGTCTGCTGGGACCGAACGGTGCAGGGAAAACCACGACTTTCTACATGTTGGTCGGTCTGATTCGTCCGAATGAGGGCAATGTCTATTTCAAGGGCGAGGATTTTACGCGCATGCCGGTCTATCGTCGGGCGCGCCGCGGTATTGGCTATTTGGCGCAAGAGGCTTCCATTTTCCGCAAGCTGACGGTGGAAGAGAATGTGTTGGCGATTTTAGAGACGTTGCCGCTGAGTAAGGCGCAGCGTCAGCACCGGGCCGAGGAGTTGCTGTCGAACCTCAGCTTGACCAAGGTGGCCAAGCAGCGGGCCTATACGTTGAGCGGCGGCGAACGGCGCAAGCTGGAGATCGCGCGGTCGCTGGTCCGGAACCCATCGATTTTGATGTTGGATGAACCGTTTAGCGGCGTGGACCCGTTGGCAGTTCATGATATTCAGGAGATTGTTCGGGGATTGCGGAATCAGGGGTTAGGAATTATTGTTACGGATCATAATGTGCGTGAGACGCTTTCGATTGTGGATCGCGCCTATTTGGTCTATGACGGGCAACTTTTGTGTGAAGGATCCAGCGAGTTCCTTGTGAACGACGAATCCGCACGCAAGTTCTACCTCGGTGCGAATTTCCGGATGTAACCTCAAAACATAGGAAAGGAAGGTCACTATGGCAATTGAAGTAACACTGCGGCGTACAACCTTGAGTGAAGGTGCGAAAGCCTATGCAGAGGCACGTGCGGCTAAGATGATTCGTGCGTTTCCGAAAATTGAAAATGTCCATGTGATCATTGACCGCCAGCACGATTTGTACGAAGCTGAATTTGTCGTTCAGCGCAAGGGAAAACCTGTTGTCGGAACAAAAGAGCATGCGAATAACTTTCAGTCTGTGATCGATACGGCCGCAGCACGTGCGGAAAAGCAGATTCGTAAGTTGCGTGCAAAGGTCCAGTCGGAGCATATTCGCAACGTCGATCATCGCAATGTCTGAAGAACGTACACAGCAGGTCGCGGTTAATCGTTTGTCCGTGACAGTCGGGGCCTTCTTCCGGGCGGGACGCGAGCGTCTCCGCCTGGAGGTTGTTTCCCGCAATGGACGGATGGATCGCGTGCTGGGTGAGCCGATGGTCTATCGGCCTGGACTTGCTCTGACCGGTTTTTATGCGCATTTTGCCAGTGAACGCATTCAGGTTGTCGGCATGGTCGAACATGCGTATTTATCGGCGCTTTCACCTGAATTGCGCAAGCAACGCATTACAGAAATTTTTTCGTTGAACATCCCATGCATGGTGTTTTGCCTGAAGCTGGATGTTTTCCCCGAGGTTCTGCTGGCTGCCGAGGAACATGGCACGGTGATTCTTCAGACCGACCTGCTGACGCGCGATTTTACCCATGCGGCTGGGTTTGTGCTCGAAGAACTTGATGCCCCGCGCTGCCGTGTCTATGGCACCATGATCGAAGTCGCGGGCATGGGCGTTCTGATCGAGGGTGCACCCGGTGTGGGCAAGAGCGAAACCGCGCTCGGATTGATCAAGCGTGGATACGCCCTGGTTGCGGACGATGTGACCGAACTGATCCGCGATGCCGGTGGCAAGCTGATTGCCCGTGCTGCAGAAATCACGCGGAACTTCATGGAGATCCGCGGCATCGGCATTATCAATGTGCCGAGCGTTTTCGGGGTAACGTCGATTCGCGGCGAGAAACAATTGGATTTTGTCGTGACGCTCAAGCGTCAGAAAGAGACCGATGGTGAACTTGATCGAACGGGTGCAGATAAACTGCACCGCGATTTTTTAGGAGTTGAAGTTCCTCAACTCATAATTCCTGTGGCACCAGGGCGTGACTTGGTCAATTTGGTCGAGACTGCGGCACAGGAGCACATTTTACGTGCTTCAGGGTATGATGCGCGCGAAGCGCTTGAGCAGCAGATCAAAACGTATCAAGAAAAACAGCAAGAGGTAAAGTAACGTGGCTGAAGTAGTAACAGAAACGCGTGAATTTATTCTGACGAATAAATATGGGATGCATGTTCGACCCGCCGGTTTATTTGCAAAAGTGGCATCGCGCTTTAACGCGGATGTCGATGTCGAGAAAGACGGCACGGTTGTTTCAGGCAAAAGCATTATGGCGCTCATGACGCTGGAAGCCGTCTTCGGTTCGTCTCTTCGCGTGACAGCCAGTGGTCCTCAGGCGCGTGAGGTCTTGGACGAATTGGCCGCGCTTGTCGCGCGGAAATTCGATATTCCCGATGAACAGTAAATCTGAGAAAACAACGCATGGTCGAATGATCGGGGGCATGCAGATGTTCTCGGGGCTCTCGGTTTTACGCGGTTTTGTTTCCGGTCCTGTTTACCGCATTATCGCCTCGGATAGAAGTGCGATTTGTGATACGCCGATTCAGCGCTGTGAAGTCGCCAAGGAACTGGCGCGACTGAATCAGGCTTTTGCCGTGGTGCACGATCAAATCACCGGTCTGATCGATTCGCTGAAGACGCAAATCCATGAAAGCGCCGCGCTTGTTTTCGAAGGCCACCTGATGATCTTGGATGATCCGGCATTCCGTTCATCCTGCACAGAGCTGATTGAAAAAGAGTGTTCGACGGCTGAACGCGCCGTATTGTCCGTCGCGGATAAATATGCGTTGATTTTTTCGAACATGCGCGATGATTACCTCAAGGAGCGTGTTTCTGATATCCATGATATCGCAAAACGCCTGGTTCACTCCTTGCAGGGTGTCGCGGATATCCAGCTCGGCAATTTACACGTGCCTGTTATTGTCGTGGCGGATGAATTGTCGCCTGCTGAGATTATCGGTTTTCCTAAAGGGATTGTGATCGGTATCGCCACGGATCGGGGCAGTACGACTTCGCACGTGGCCTTGCTCTGCCGTGCGCTCGGTATTCCTGCCGTGACCGGGATGGGAAATTTGTCGCACGTGGTCCGCGACGGTGATTTCCTCCTTTTGGACGGTGCGCGCGGCAAGATCTTTTTGCATCCGGATAAACATCAGCAAGAGACGTTTATCAAGATGGCGGAGCAGTCCAAGAATTTAGATGACACGCTGCTGCAGTATCGCCAGAAGCCGGGATGCCTCGCAGACGGTCACGCGCTGCCGATTCAGGCGAATGCCGACCACACGACAACGGTTGAAGAATTAACCGCTGTAGGTGCCGAGGGAATCGGTCTTTTCCGTTCCGAATATTTCTGGCTTTCCATGGATCGCGAACCCAGTGAAGACGAACAGGCCGCCGCTTATGCGGTTTTCAGTAAGCCGCAGTTTTCAGCCCGTACTGTCACGATCCGCGCGTTTGATTTGGGCGGCGATAAACTTTCCCCGGGGATGTCGCCTTCTCTGCTCAAAGAGACCAATCCTTTTTTAGGCAATCGTTCGATCCGTTATTTATTGCAGAATCCCGAGATGTTCCGGATTCACATGCGCGCCATTTTGCGCGCCAGCGCCGCCGGTAATGTGCGCATCATGTTCCCCATGATCGCGACGTTGGAAGAGTGGCGCGAAGCGCGGCAGATGGTTGAGAAGTGTAAGGCGGAACTGCGCACCGAAGGCATTCCATTTAACGAAAAGGTCGTGTGCGGGACCATGATTGAGATTCCCGCTGCCGCGCTGATCGCGGAAGAGTTGGCTGCGGAGGTGGAATTCTTCTCCATTGGCACAAACGACCTTGTGCAATATACGCTTGCGGTGGATCGCCTGAATGAGTCTGTTGCGCGCCTCTATCAGCCGACGCATCCAGGCGTGCTCAAGCTGATTGATATGACGGTCCAGGCTGGACATGAAAAGGGCATTCACGTCGCAGTGTGCGGTGAAATGGCCTCAGACCCCGTATTGGCTGTTTTATTGGTCGGGTATGGCGTGGATGAACTGAGTATGTCGCCCAGCCAGATTCCGCTGATTCGTCGTATTCTCAGTCAAGTCACGATGGAAGATGCCGCCGCGATTGTCCAGCAAGTGCGTCACATGCACGGGCAAACGGCAGAGCAAGTCTACCAGTTCTGCTGGAATGCCGTCTTGAAAAAGGTGCCAGATCTAATGTTTCTCTAAGTGTGCATGATCAGCAGAAGAGGTCGGTGAATGGAGCTTCAGTTTCCAGTCGTTGAAATTTTTCAGTCATTGCAAGGTGAAGGTACACAGACCGGGCGTCCGTGCACCTTCCTCCGTCTTGGTGGCTGTAATTTGTCGTGCGCATGGTGCGATACCGATTGGCTGACGAGCCGGCCGATGGTGCTGTCGGATATTAGCCATGCGGTTCAGCGCTTGGCGTGTAAAAATCTGATCATCACGGGTGGAGAACCGTTGATCCATCCGCAGTTAACTGCCTTGCTGGCTCACTTTAAGCAAGCGGGGTATTGGCTGGCAATCGAGACGAACGCAACGCGTGCCTTGACTGCGGAACAAGCTGCGCTGGTTGATTATGTCGCGGCGTCTCCCAAGGCTGATTTTGCGCTGCAGTATGTTCCGGAGCAGATGGTTCGTAACGCCCATGAAGTCCGTATTCCCGTCGATGGACGGATTGAAGCCTTTTGCCGTGAAATGCGGCATCTGATTCAGGCTGAGCGGTACTATCTTTCGCCGTGTGAACGAAACGGGATTTTCAATATCGAAGAGACGATCCGCCTTATGGCGCATCTGAATGAGGACTTGCCTTGTTCGGCGGCGTGGGGGCTTTCGTTGCAGACGCATAAATTAGCGGGCTTCCGCTAAAAGGATTACGCATTATGATGCAGATAACTGGGATGCCGATGGCATCGTTGCTGGATGGATTTTTAGCTTCAAACCTGATGGGACAGGCGATTGTTCTGGTGCAGATCGCTAGTTCAATCGTCGCGGCCGCTGTTGTGATCGGCAAGACCAAGGAACTCAACGGCCTGTTGCGTAACCATCGCCGATTCGTGCGCGAATTTATTGCCGGGAAGGATGTGCTCGGACTCTACCTCATGCGCAAGAAAATGCCGATGACCACGCTGGCTATGATCTATGACCGATCGTGTGAACGGTTGATCGGATTTCTGAATCCCGAGCAGCGGCGCGCGGTGATCGGTCGCCAGGATTTGGGTTTGGATAGCGCGACGCTCTCGCCGCGCGAGATCGAGTTGGTCCGCAGCACCTGCGAACATGCCATGCAGGAAGAGGAGATCCGCGTTGAGCAGGGCATGGGCCTGCTGGCCACGATTGTCACGGCCTCGCCGATGCTGGGACTGCTCGGTACCGTCTGGGGCGTTCTCGATGCTTTTGCCTGCATGGGCGAAAAAAATACGATCCTGCTCTCCGTGATCGCGCCGGCGATTTCGTCCGCCTTGGTGACGACCGTGGTGGGCCTTCTGGTGGCTATTCCCAGTGCCATTTTCTACAACAACCTGGCAGGGAAGGTACGCCAAGTCAACATTGACATGGAAGGTTTCGCGGATGAATTTCTGGGACGCGTGGCGTGCGAATTCCAGGGAAGGAGCGAGTAATGTCCTTGTTGCGTCGAGTCAATCGTCAGCGCGGAAGCCGTGTCTTTAGCAATATCGACATGACGTCGCTGATGGATTTGACGTTTCTGCTCCTGATTACCTTCATCGTGACCATGCCTGCGCTTGAGCAGAGCATTTCCGTGCGGTTGCCACAAGGGAAAGCCGATGAGTTGCCGCAAAAAAAGGTCAATACAATCTCGCTGGACGTAGAGGGAAAGACCTATTTTAACAATGCGGAGATCACGTTGGATGATCTCGAGCGGACGCTCGGCAATCTGGCGGCGGAAGATCCTGAAACCGCAGTCCTCGTGCGCGGCGATGAACGGATCGAATATGGCAAGATCGCGGCGATCCTTAAGATCCTGTACAAGGTGAGAATCACGCGGATGGCACTGGTTACACAGGCGGAGTAGGTTCATGACGAGAGGTCCACTTAACAGATTCTCGCTGAGTTGGTCGTGTGCGCTGCATACGATTCTCCTGCTGCTGGCCATTGTGGCGCCTTTTCTACCCCAAAATCCCCCCAAGGAGATTCAGGTTCCGCTCGACTTTACCGTGGTGCTTGAGGAGAACCTCACCGAACAGGTTCCGCCGGAACCCGAGCGTCCGTCCGTTGAAAAACAGGATCCGCTCCCGACGCCGGACCCGGTGCCAGATCTGGTCAAAGAGGCGATTGTCATGACCAAGAAAAAAGAGCCGGAAAAGAAAAAGGAACCGGAGAAAAAAAAGGAGCCGGAAAAGAAAAAAGAGTTTGTCAAAGGCAAACGCGTCGAGCGCAACGACACCCCGTCGCCAAAGAAGCCGACCGAGGATTTTTCCAAGAAATACAAACGCGTCACCGATGCCATGCTGACGCGCGCGGAAATCGAAAAGGCGTTGCGCGAAGGGGCGCGCCCCGGCACGCGCAATCAGATTCCCGCGGATGAAATGTCGCGCTGCGTCCTGCTGGTGAAGCGCGCGCTGTATGAGGCGTGGGACCAGCCGGCCATCGATGCCTCCGCGCGTCCCGCGCAGATCGATATCCGCCTGGATGCCTCGGGCCGGATTATCAGTTACCGGATCCGCCAATCTTCCGGCAACAGTTTTTTTGACCAGACCGTGCTCAAGGCCGCGGCCAACTGTACGCCGATTCGCGGACTGACGCTTGCGTTTCTGAAGCAATACGAGACGCTGACGGTTGAATTCAAAGTTGAATAGACAGCCGGTGCTTGCTGAACGACGAAAAAAAGACCGCCCTGCAGAGCAGAGCGGTCTTTTTTTATATGCACAGCGGACTTATTTATCCGTCGTCTCTTCGCTGGCCGCCGCGCGCATCATCCGTTCACGCTTGATGCGTCCGGCAATGTCGCGGAAGGAAAGGAAGAGCATGAGCCCGATCAGCAGGATGGCAAACGCGTTGGAGACAACGGCGATGAACTTGGGATGGGGCTTGCGGCGGGTAATGATTTCGAACAGCGCAAACATGATGTGTCCGCCATCAAGAATCGGCAGCGGCAGCAGATTCAGGATTGCCAGGTTGATGCAGAGCATGCGCAAGAACCCGATGGTGTCCATCAAACTGTTTTGAATGACGCTGAACAGGCTCATTAAAATCATGGGGGGACCGCCGATGTTGGAGGCAATGGCCGCGCGCTCGCCTTTCTGTTTGGGCGCGATAAGCCCTTTGAGCAGGCGGACAACGGACATCGAATCCCAACGCAGCTGCTCCCACGGGTCGCGGTACATCATCCAGGGCGCTGCACCTTGACTATCGCCGCCGGAGATGACCACGCCGATGATCGCACGCTGGAGCGTTTCATCAAAGTTCGGCGTGAGCTTGGTCATGTGTTCAACGCCGCGCCGTTGGTAGGCGATCTCAGCGGCATTGGTGTTGTTCGCGGCAATCAGCGAGATGAAGTGGCGCACGCTAAAGACCGGTACGCCATTGACGGATTTGAGCTGATCACCCACAGTAATGCCGCTTTTTTCGGCCGGCGACCCCGGGTTGATTTGCTCGATCATGCAGGGCGTTTCAGGTGCAACGCCCTCGAGCATCTGAATCCCCAGTTCCTTGTTGTGGGTCAGAGGAATCACAAGGTTGAGGGTTTCGCCTTTACGTTCAACGGTGAATGCCGCCTGATGCGAATCGCCGACCAAGATGTTTTCAACCGTCATGTCGGACCAATTATCGACCGTGTGCCCATTGACGGCCGTGATGCGGTCGCCCGTGCGCAGTCCAGCTTGCCATGCGGCTGATGTTTGTAGCACGCTGCCGATGCGCGTCTCGATAATGCCGATGCGGCTGTTGGGCATCCAGTAGATGAAATACGCGAGAATCACGGCGAGAATCATATTGCCTAAGGGGCCTGCAAAGGCAACGACGATCCGCTTCCACGCGGCAACGGATACGAGGTCGCGCGTCTGGCTGTCTTCGCCGCCCTGTACTTTCTCCATGCCGGAGGGGTCAAGCTGCGGGAGCGCGACGTATCCGCCGAAAGGAATCCAGCCGATCTTATATTCAATGCCGTTGATTTTCTTGCGCCAGATGGCGGGACCAAAGCCGATGGAAAAGACATCGATCTGGAATTTGAAATAGCGTGCCGCAAGGAAGTGCCCCAGTTCGTGGACAAACACGAGGATGCCGAAACCGAGCAAAACACCGGCACCGGTAAGCAGGTGTAGCGACCATGTGATCAACTCATTCATCTATGCGTCCTTTCAGCATGCGATCAGCGCATGCATTTTTGTATTTCCTCTTCGGCCCTGCACCGTGCCCAGCGATCCGCTGCGAATACGGCATCAAACGAGGTACAGGGCTGCACCGCATGGCACGCCATGACGGTCTCAATGATTTGCCAGATTTTCGGAAAGTCCAGCTTGCCTGCGATAAAGGCCGCGACCGCGATTTCATCCGCCGCATTGACCACTGCCGGCATGGTACCTCCAGCATCGTCGGCCTGACGAATCAACGTCAGGCAGGGGAACCGTTTGGGGTCTGGCGCGAAAAACGACAATGCGCCCTGTTGGGCCAGATCGAGCGTCGGCATGGTTGCGGCAAGCCGCTGCGGATAGGTCAGCGCATATTGGATGGCAAAGCGCATGTCCGGCTGTGAAAGTTGCGCGACCGATGCGCCATCCCGATAGGTGACCAGTGAGTGAACAATGCTTTCCGGGTGCACGACGATATCGATTTTTGAGAGCGGGACATTGAATAGCCAGCGTGCTTCCATGATTTCAAAGCCTTTGTTCATCATGGTTGCGGAGTCAATCGTCACTTTCGGTCCCATGTTCCATTTGGGATGGTTCAGCGCTTGCTGCGGGGTCACGGTCGTGAGGTCGATGTCCGGGTGGCGCGCGAAAGGCCCGCCTGACGCGGTCAGCACGAGGCGCTGAATGTCATCTTCCGCCGCAGTTCCGTGTGTCGACGTGGTGCGCACGCAGGCTGCCTGTGCGATCGATGATTGCAGGCATTGGAAAATGGCGCTGTGCTCGCTATCGACCGGCAGCATGCGGACGTTGCTGGTCATGCGCTCGCGCATGACCAGCTCGCCGGCCGAGACGAGGACTTCCTTTGTCGCCAGCGCGACATCGTGTCCGGCATGCATCGCAGAAAGGACAGGCTTGAGGCCGGATAACCCGACCATGGCGCAGACAACGAGATCCGCTTCAGGCAGTGCCGCCAACGCGGCAATCGCGTCTGGACCGTAGACCACCTGGATCTGATGCGCCTGCGCGCGCGCCTGGAATGCGGGCGTTGGATTGCGCTGCTCAAGCGCAATGATCGGCACCTTGAAGCGGATGGCCTGTTCGAGTAGGGCATCCGCATGTGAGCGTGCGGCCAAACCCGCAATCCGAAATGCAGCAGGAAACGCCTCGACGATTTTCAGCGTGCTCGTGCCAATCGATCCCGTACTGCCCAGAATGACAAGCGACTTCATGATGCAACGGGCCCAATAACAATTTTAAGGTAATAATAGAGAACGGGGGGCGCGAACATGAGGCTGTCAAACATATCGAGGATGCCCCCGAGACCAGGAAGCAGTCCGGCGGAGTCCTTGATCTTCGCCACGCGCTTAAACATGGATTCAACGAGATCGCCAAGCACCCCGACGGAATTCAGCAGGATCCCCAGCGCAATGGCATGTTGGCCATTCAGCAGGGCGAGCGGTCCGCCGATCGACCAGTGACGCGCGATTGCAATGCCCAGATAGCAGGCGAGGATCGAGACCAGGAAACCGCCCAAAAGACCTTCCCAGGATTTGTTGGGGGAGATGCGCGGAAACATTTTATGCTTCCCCAGCGTCATACCGAACCCGTAGGCGCCGACATCGCCCATCTTGACCACGAGTGCAATAAAAAAGGCCATATAGATGCCCACGCTGGGTGCGCTGAGCGTGCAAACGTTATGTGCGCCCCATTGGGCGATCCGCACAAAATAACTTAACATGAACGGAATATAAAAGAATGAGAGGAGCGACAACGCCACATAGTTCACGGGATTGGTGAGTCGCGGATCAAAGAGCGCCCGGATCATGAATCCGAAAATAACGAGCAAGGTGAGGGTGCATCCCGTGATATAGCTCATTTCCGGATGGCTGTTGAGCAGATCAACAGGGAGGATGTACGTCATGCCGATCCAGATCAGGCCAACCGCAAGGCCGTACCAGCGGCTGAGCTCAAAGCCGGCCTTTGCCATCATGGAGTAAAACTCGTAATGGCAGAGCGCGAAGACCGCGGCAAGGACAACGACAAGAAACCAACCCGGCATGAAGTAAAGCGCAGAGAGCCATCCTGTTGCGACAAGTAATCCTGCGATAATGCGTTTTTTCATGTTGGGTCCGGTCCTTATTTTGTCGTAATAATTCCGCCATATCTCCGTTCGCGTGCGGCAAAGGAGGCTAATGCGTCGTTAAAATCCTGCTCGCGAAAATCGGGCCAACAGGTTTGCGTAATATAAAACTCACTGTAGGCGCACTGCCAGAGCAGGAAGTTGCTGATGCGGAATTCGCCGCTGGTGCGGATGATGAGGTCCGGATCAGGTATCCCTGCGGTGTCGAGCGCGGCAGTGATGGTCTCTTCGGTCAGTGCATCGGGCGTGATCTCGCCACGCTGAACAGCCTGCGCGACTTTGCGCATGGCGCGCGTTAACTCGCTGCGTCCGCTGTAGCTCAGCGCAAGAATCAGGTGGTTGTCGAAGTGCTGGGTTGCGGCTTCAATGTCGGCAATCGCGGCTTGGACCTCGGACGGTAAATCGGTGCGTTGACCGATCACGCGCAGGCGGACGCGCTGTTGCAGCAAGGCCTGCTTTTCGTTTTGTAAAAACAGCTGTAGCAGGTGCATCAACCCTGCGACTTCCGTACTCGGACGCTTCCAGTTTTCCGTGCTGAATGCGTACAGGGTAAGGTAACGTATCCGCGCATCATGGCATAAGCGCACGACACGGCGCACCGTCTCTGCGCCGGCTTCATGGCCGGCGAGACGCGGTTTGCCGTGTTGTTGTGCCCAGCGTCCATTGCCATCCATGATGATGGCAATGTGTTGAGGCCGTGTTATGTTCGCTTGGGGTGTCATGGTCGCCGTGCACATGCAAGACGCGGAGGTTGGTTGGATCCCCGCGCGCAGCGTGTTGCGGGGATTAGAGCGCAATCCGCAGGGTTGTTTCACGCGCCGGGCCCACGGAGAGGATACCCAGTTTTCCTCCAATCAGTTCTACGAGCCGCTCGACATAGTTCCGCGCCGCCTGCGGGAGATCCTCGTAACGTGTGATGTCGCTGGTCTTGCTCTGCCAGCCCGGCATCTCTTCATAGACAGGCGTGCAACGCTCCAGGACGCTGGCGTCGGAGGGGAACGTCTCATACAGATGGCCATCATCGCGGCGGTAGGCCGTGCAGATTTTAATCACCGGCAGCTCGTCGAGCACATCGAGTTTGGTCATGGCCCAGAAATCGACGCCGTTGACTTGCGCGGCGTAACGGCCAACGACGGCGTCAAACCAGCCGCAACGGCGCGGACGACCTGTTGTTGCGCCGAATTCGCCGCCTTTTTGACGGAGGTGTTCACCGGTGGCATCAAAGAGTTCCGTGGGGAAGGGGCCTGCACCCACGCGCGTGGTATAACATTTGATCACGCCGACAACGCGGTCAATCTTGCGCGGCGAAAGGCCTGATCCTGTGCACGCGCCGCCCGCTGTCGGGTTTGACGATGTCACAAACGGATAGGTTCCAAAATCGATATCGAGCATGGTTCCCTGGGCACCCTCGAGCAGGATACTCTTGTTTGCTGCGCAGGCCTTGGAGAGGAACACAACCGAATCGGTGATGAACGGGCTTAAGGTTTCCGCAGCCGCGCGATACGCGGTGACACAGGCTTCCACATCGAGCGTGTCAGCGCCCCATGCGGTCAAGGTGGCGTTTGCGGCGGCAACTTCTTCGCGCACACGATCGAGAAAATGAGGGCTGAGCATGTCGCCCGTACGGAATCCCGTGCGTCCCATCTTGGCGCCGTATGCAGGCCCGATTCCGCGACCGGTCGTGCCGATCTTCTTGTCGTTCGAGCGGCGGGCTTCATCCGCCTTGTCGAGAGCCCGGTGCCACTGCATGACCATATGCGTACGGTCGCTGATGAAGAAACGGCCATCCGGCGTGATATTGTAGCTGGCCAGCATTTCAATTTCCTTGATCAGATCAAACGGATCCATGACAACGCCGTTGCCGATGATGCACTGCTTGCCCGGGTGCAGGATTCCGGATGGAATCAGGTGCAAAACATATTTCTTGCCTTCCGCAATGACAGTATGTCCAGCATTGCTGCCGCCCTGATAACGGACAATCACGTCCGCTTGCGCGGTCAACACGTCAATGACCTTTCCTTTACCCTCATCTCCCCATTGAGCACCGACTAAAATAGTATTTGGCATAACTTCGTCAGACCTTTCTCTTCAGTAACCGCAAACAACTTGCGCATGAAGTACTTTATTATAGACGAAATGAGGGGGAATGGGCAAGCGAGTAATGGGATTTTATTGGGTTACGTGGCGCTTGCGGCTCTGCATGCGGCGTGACTTTACCGCGAATTTGAATTTGCGCTTCGCACGACGCTCTGCTATGATCACCACATTAAGATTATAAAAGGGGATGAGATCATGAGACATGTCACACGTCGGGGGTTTTTGGAATTAGGCGCGGCCGCCAGTCTGGCCGCTGCGAGCGGATGTACCGCATCGGGGATCAAGCAGGTCTGTGCACCTCGCTTCCGTAAGCCAGGGGAAAAGCTGAACATGGCCTTTATTGGCGTGGGTGGCCGTGGTGGCGCAAACTTCAATGAGTTCTTCAACGAGCTGGCGGAAAATGCCGTTGCGATTTGCGATATTGACGCGCGTCCGTTGGAACACACCGCCAATCATATTAAAGCCAAACGCGGCGAACGTCCGCGCACGTATCGCGATTATCGCGAGTTGCTGGCGAACGAAAAGGATCTGGATGCAGTCGTGATCTCGACGCCGGATCACATGCATGCGCCGTGCGCGTTTGCTGCCATGCAGCAGGGGTGCCACGTTTATGTCGAGAAACCCTTGGTGCGTACGGTTTGGGAATGCCGTCGTTTCGCCGAGGTGGCCAAGAGCTGCGGCGTGATTACCCAGATGGGAAACAATGGTAACGGCACGGATCAGCAGCGTCGCAATATTGAAGTTTTGAAGTCGCGCGTGCTGGGTGATATTACAGAGATTCATGTGACCACCGATCGCCCGATTTGGCCGCAGGGACTCAATCGTCCTGAAGGTTCAGATCCGATTCCCGAGCAGGTGAAGTGGGATCTCTTTATTGGTACGGCGCCGATGCGTCCCTTCAAGAATGGCGTGTATCACACCTTCAAATGGCGCGGCTGGTTCGATTTCGGTACCGGCGCGATGGGCGATATCGCCTGCCATTCCATGAGCTTTTTCTTCCGCGGTTTGGAGCTGCGCGAGGTCCTGAGTGTCGAGACGGTGAAGACCACGGAGAAATTCAGCGAGACCTATCCTGCGGCTACGACGGTGAAGGTCGTTGCGGTCAGTGCCCTGCAAAAGAAGCCGATCACGATTTACTGGTACGATGGCAAGACCACGCCCGAAGCTGGCGTGTTGCCCGCGAAAATCACCAAGAGCTTCGGACAGAGCGTGGGCGGCGTCATCATTATCGGCGAGGAAGGCATGTATGTGAACGGTGCGATTTCGCTGAAAAGCGACGAACGTTTCCGCGGCATTGCGCAGCATGCTGCGACCAAGGATCTGCCGATCACGCTGCCGCGCGTCAAGAACCATCACTGGGAGTTCGCTGAGGCGATCCGCGGTGGCGGACGTCCCTTCTCGGATTATGACCATTCCGTGCCGTTGACTGAACTGGTCCTGCTCGGGTGTATCTCGCAGCGCATTGCGGGCGAATTGAAATGGGATGCGAAAAAAGGCGTTTTCACCAACAGCGACGCAGCCAATGCGTTGCTTAAACCGTACATCCGCGACGGATGGACAATCTAAAGAACGACGAAGAAAGGATAGTGTCGAATGAAAAGATCAGCATGGATGGTGGGCTGCGGCAGCGTTGTCGCAACGCTCGTGTTTGCAAGTTCCTCGTTTGCACAAGGGGCTAAGGATTATGTGGGCCGTTGGGCACTGACGTTGCCTGGCGGCGGTGCCGGATGGCTCGGCGTTGAAGAAAAGGCCGGGGTTGGATTGAACAGCTCCATCCTGTGGGGCGGCGGTAGCGTGATGCCGACCGCGAACACCACGTTTGAAGGGGGTGCTCTCAACGTAACACGGATCCACAAATCCAAAAAGGATGGCAAGGAAGTGACACGTACGGAGACGATCACCGCCAAGGTGGATGGGTGTAAGTTGGCGCTGACCACACGGACGGTTGATCAGGATGGTAAGGAGGTCGGTAAGGCTACCTTCACCGGTAAGCGGATTCCAGACATGCCGTCGAAACCGGACCTGGCAAAGGTGAAATTCGGCGCGCCGATTCCGTTGCTGAACGGCAAGGACCTCACGGGCTGGGTGGCGATGAATCCCAAGGCGTACAACGGCTGGAGCATCAAGGATGGTTGCCTGATTAATCGCGTGGTGAAACCCGATGGCGGTCATCACAATGGCACCAATCTGCGCACGGAAAAGACCTTTGAGGATTTCAACCTCAAGGCCGAAGTGAACATGTCCAAGAACGGAAACAGCGGTATCTATCTGCGTGGCATCTATGAGATTCAGATGCTCGATAGCTATGGCAAACCGCTGGATTCACACAACATGGGTGCGCTCTATAGCCGCATCGTCCCTTCCGTCGCGGCTGAAAAGCCGGCTGGCGAGTGGCAAACCGTGGACATTACGCTGTGCGACCGTCATGTCACCGTGATTCTGAACGGCAAGAAGATCATTGACAATCAGCCGGCCTTGGGCTGCACAGGCGGTGCCTTGACCTCGGATGAGTTCGTCGCCGGACCGATCTACTTGCAGGGCGATCACACGGATGTCAGTTATCGGAACATGGTCTTGACGCCGATTGTGAAGTAACGGACTGCAGCATAGATAAAACCGCGGTTGTGCCGAATGCGCGCAATCGCGGTTTTGTTTTGAGCGTCAGAACGGCTGACCGCGGGAATCCCGGATATGGCGATCGCCGGGTGGACTTTCATCCGTGTTTTCGCTATACTGAACAGCAGATTAAGGTGCTTTATGACTTTGCATGACACAATTCGAAAGATGGGCGACCGGGCTTTGGCTGCGTCGCGGCGTTTGGTGACCTGTTCAACGCGGAAAAAGAATGCCATTTTGGAGAGCATGGCGCTGGCTTTGGATGAACAGCGCGCCGCGATTGCAGATGCGAACGAAAAGGATATTGCGGCGGCAAAAGCCTCCGGGATGGCTGTGGCGATGATCGATCGGTTGACGTTGACGCCGGCACGCATCGACGGCATGATCAAGGGAATCCGCGAAGTCGCGGCGTTGCCTGATCCTGTCGGCAAAAAAATTTGGAAGCGCGTGCGTCCGAACGGACTTGTGATTGAGAAAAAGCGCGTTCCGCTCGGTGTTGTCGGCATTATCTACGAATCGCGTCCGAATGTGACGGCCGACGCCGCTGTGCTCTGCATCAAGACGGCTAATGCCGTCATCTTGCGCGGCGGTAAAGAGGCGATTCACTCCAATCTCGCCATTGTTCAGGCGCTCCAGCAGGGTGGTGAACGTGCGGGATTGCCCAAGCACGCCGTGCAATTGATTGAGACTACGGATCGTGAAGCGGTCCGCGAGCTCGTGCAGATGGATGATCGTCTGGATGTCGTGATCCCGCGCGGCGGAGAATCCTTGATTCGCGCGGTCGTTGAACATGCGCGCGTCCCCGTCCTGAAACACTACAAGGGCGTCTGCCATGTCTTTGTGGATGCGAGCGCAAAGCAGGATCAGGCTTTGGCGATCATCGAAAACGCAAAGTGTCAGCGTCCGAGCGTCTGTAATGCCATGGAGTGTTTGCTGGTCCACGAGACAATCGCGGATGTCTTCTTGCCGAAAATCGCGGCGTTCGCACAGCGCTGCGGTGTGACGCTGCATGGTTGCGCTGCAACGTGCCGACGCCTTGCGACGGCTGTTCCTGCAACAGATGCCTCGTGGAATACGGAATATCAGACGCTCGATCTCTCCGTCAGGATCGTCAAAGATGTTAAGGCCGCGATTGCGCACATCAACACCTACGGTTCGCACCATTCGGATGCGATTGTAACCGAAGATGGACGCGCAGCGAAAAAGTTCTTAAAGGAGGTCGATTCCTCCGCGGTGTATGTCAATGCCTCCACGCGGTTTACCGATGGCGGCGAGTTCGGCATGGGCGCAGAGATGGGGATCAGCACGGACAAGCTGCATGCGCGTGGACCGATGGGGCTTGAAGAGTTGACGACCTATAAGTACGTCGTTACGGGCAACGGGCAGATCCGCTAAGCGAACGCGACAGTTCTGCGCGGATGGCGTCTGTGACGCGCAACACAACGAGGAGTGATACGGGCTTTGTTCCGTAATAGACATGAAAACGAAGAGGCATTCAACGGTTTCGGACATTATCGCTGTCATCCGTAAAGCGAAACGCGTTCTGATCTCAGGACATATTCGCACGGATGGCGATTCTCTGGGAAGTATGATCGCGCTTGCGCGGCTGCTCAATCAAGCCGGCATCGAAGCGGTTGCCGCCGGCGAACGCAAAGGTCTGGGGGGACCTGGCTTCTTGCGCGGTGTTGAGCTTCTGGTTGCGCCGGAGAAAGCCGTAAAAAAGCCGTTTGACCTCGTAATCACTGTGGATTGTGCCGCGGCGGATCGCGTGCCGGAGCCGATCCAACCGCTGCTGTCAAAACTGCCGGTGGTCTGTATTGATCACCATATCACCAACAGCTGCTTCGGCACCTACAACTGGGTTGAAAAGGCGGCCTCAACGGGCGAATTGATCTGGAAGCTGGCGCGCCGCGCAAAATGGCCGATCGATCAAATTACGGCTGAAGCGCTTTGGGTCGCGGTGATCACGGATTCGGGACGTTTTGCCTATGACAGCACCTTGCCGTCGACGTTGCGCTGTGGCGCCGACTTGGTGAAGTACGGCGTGCGCACCTCGCTGATCAACGACAAGATTTACGCCTCGTTTTCCAACACCAACATTGAGCTGAAACGCCGTGCGTTTCGGACATTGACCATTCTGCACGATGGCGAGATCGCCTCGGTTTCGCTGACCGGTCGCGATTTTGAAGAGACCGAAGGCACCAAGGCCGATGCGGAAGATGTGATCGATATTCCGCGCAATCTGGCTGGCAACCGCGTGGCGCTCTTTTTCTACGGCAACGAAGATGACCATGCGGAGACGCGCGTCAGTGTGCGCACGCGCGAGCCGCTCGATGCGACAGAACTGGTCAAGAAGTTCGGTGGCGGTGGGCATGCGCGCGCAGCCGGATGCACCATTTATGAGCCGCTGACACAGGCGAAGCGCACGATGATGAAGGCGATCGATCAGTGGCTCTACGCGACACTGGCGCCGTGATGATTTCTGTTGGCACGATGGAGCGCGATGTGCTCTAAGCATTAACATGTATAAATTAAAGCGGTGAATGCATGGATTGTGCGTTCACAGAATAGGGGGTTTGCTGAGATGAAGCGAGGATTGAGTTTGGTTGCGGGGAGTCTGCTGGCGTGTTGCGTGTCTGCGGCGACGCCGTACGATGGCGTGTGGTGTTTGAAGACGCCGTCGGGTGGAGCAGGGTGGTTGAAGGTCGATACCGAAAAGACGCCTGCGGAAGTCTTGCTCATGTGGGAGATTGGCGGCGTTGAACCGTGTCGCAATATCCAGATGGCTGAATCAAGTTTGTTTTTCGAGTTTCCCAAAGATCGCTGGGTCATGACGGCCAAAGGCATGCGGCGCGTCAATGAGGGCACCCTCCGTTTTTCGATGTTCAAGGATTGCGATTGCGGGATGTTGATCGGACTGGGTGGCGTCCTGAAGGATGGAACCGTACTGCGCGATCAGACGCTGAGCTACACGCGGGCAAAGCCCATGCCGCCGGCACCGGATTTAAAACAGGTGAAATTCGGCGCGCCGATTCAGCTTTTTAACGGCAAAAATCTGGATGGATGGTGTTTGACGAATCCGAAAGATGTCTCCGCGTGGTCGGTGAAAGAGGGTATATTGACGAACGAGCCCAAACTCGAGGAGGGCGATCATCCGCCCCAGTTCGGCAACTTGCGCACGGTGCGCGAATTCGAGGATTTCCGGCTCACGTTGGAATTCCGCCTGCCGGAACGCGGCAACAGCGGCGTTTATCTGCGCGGACGCTATGAGGTGCAGACAACGGCGACCTACGGTGCAAAACCCTCCATGGGGATGATTGGCGCGATCTACAGCCGTTTAATGCCGACAGTTAATGCCTCCAAGCCTGCGGGTGAGTGGCAGACCTACGACATCACCTTGGTTGACCGCCATGTGACCGTGATTCTGAATGGCGTGACGGTTCAGGATAATCAGCCGGTCGAGGGCTGTACCGGCGGCGCGTTAGATGCGGATGACTCCAAGCCCGGCCCGATCTATTTTCAGGGCGATCATACTAAGGTCGAGTACCGCAATATCCAACTGCAACCGCGCATTCGCTAGCGCAAAGAGGACGCTCGTATGGCACACTATTTCGTAGGGGTTGACAATGGTGGAACCATGTCCAAGGCCGCGGTATTTGCCGCGGATGGACGCGAATTAGCCTCTGCGGGGCGACCTGTTGAGATTCTCTCGCCGCATCCGGACTGGAGTGAGCGCAATATGGAGGCCATGTGGCTGGGAACAGCCGCAGCGATCCGCGAGGCGATCGAGAAATCGGGCGTTGATGCCTCTGAAATCGCGGGCGTGGCTTGTACCGGACATGGCAATGGACTCTATCTGATCGATGCGGAAGGGCGCCCTGTGCGCAATGGCATCAATTCCATGGACGGCCGTGCTGCTGCGATTATTGCGGATTGGAAAGCGCGTGGTATTGATCAGCAGGCATTGCCCAAAATCACGCAATGCATCTGGCCCGCACAGCCCAATGCGTTGCTTGCCTGGTTGCGCGAACATGAGCCCGAGACGCTGGCGCGCGCATCATCGTTGCTGATGGCCAAAGATTATATCCGCTATTGTCTGACGGGCCGCATTGCCATGGAATTGACCGACATGAGCGCCACAAGTCTGATGAACGTGGTGACCGAGTCGTATGATGACTCCGTGCTGGAATTGTTCGGTATTCCCGAAATGAAACGTCTTTTTCCGCCGCTGGTCAAGACTGCGGACGTGTGCGGCTCCGTGACCGCGGAAGCCGCGGCACTGACAGGACTTAAGATCGGTACGCCGGTGGCCGGCGGCATGTTTGACATTGATGCCTGCGGATTGGCCTCCGGGTGTATCGATGAAGCCGCCTTAGTCATGGTGGCCGGGACATGGGGAAACAATCAGTATATCGCGCAGCAACCGCTGATTGACAAAGATCTCTTCATGACCACCTGCTACAGCATACCCGGCTGGTATCTCATGCTCGAGGGGTCGCCGACCGGCGCAGGTAATCTGGAGTGGTTTGCGGCTGAGTTTCTCAGCGAAAAAAAGACCATGTTGAAGGGACAGTCGCTTTGGCAATGGGCCGATGCAACGGTTGCCGAGCGTCCGGTTTGCGAAGCGGATCCGCTCTTCCTGCCCTTCCTGTATGGTTCGAACGTCGGCGCTGGATTTAAGTCGTGCATTCTCGGGATGGATCATCGGATGACGCGGAACGATGTGATGCGCGCGGTGTACGAAGGGTGTATCTTCTCGCACAATTACCATCTGAACCGCCTGTGTAAATTCCGGCCGCGTCCGGACGTGATCCGCCTAACCGGCGGAGCCTCCAAGAGCGCGGTGTGGGTGCAGATGTTTGCGGATGTCTTCCAGATTCCCGTCGAAGTTCCGGCGGGCAGCGAACTCGGTGCGCTGGGGGCTGCCATCGCGGCCGCAGTCGCCAGCGGCGTGTATGCGTCCTGGGCGCAGGCGGTACAGGCAATGACGCGCGTGGCGCAGCGCTATGAACCGGAGCCGGCAAAAGCGCCGGTCTATGCCGCGCGGTATCAACGGTATTGTGCCGCGATTGAGGCACTCAGACCCTTCTTTCATGCAGAGTAAATCACGTTATGCACAGTTATATTTTTGAATTGATCATGTTGCTTTGCTTCGGCGCCAGCTGGCCGTTTGCAATCGCGCGGACGCTGCGGACAAAAGTCATAAAAGGGAAGAGTCCGTTCTTCCTTGCGCTGGTTGTTATCGGCTATGCCGCGGGAATGATGCATAAAATCATCAACCCACCAGCCGCAGACGCGTCGGTACTTGCCCGCTATATCATCTGGTTTTACGGCATCAACCTCTGTATGGTCGCCTTTGACCTCTATCTCTATTGGCGTTATCGCGCGACAGCAAAATAGCTGCTTTGCGCGCTAGACGGAGATATCGGTGTAGCGCTGTCCCGCTTTTCCCTGCGCGCCGCATTGCGTTTCAACGCGTATTCCGACAAGCGTTTTTTGGATCGCGTCGGCGGGCTGGAATTGGATGTGATAATGCGCAATCACATAGCGGACCAGCGTGGGCACAGGAAGCGTCGTCATCAATGATAGGAAGACGATCGCGTTAAAGAAGTCCTCGGACAGCATCTTGAGGTTGAGGGCGACTGCGGCAGCGGCGAGTGTGGCTGAGAGTTGTGGAACCGTCATCAGTCCCGCGCAAAGTCCTTTTGCGTTGTCAAAGCCCGAAATGCGCATCGCGAGCCATCCTGACAGTACTTTGCTAGAGACGAGCCCGATGACCGTTGCAACGGCAATAGTCATGTTCGTCCAGGATTGGACGAGTACGCCGATGTTGGCTTGAAACCCGATGCTGAGAAAGAGGAACGGGATGACGAGTCCAAAGCCGATGCCCTCCAGTTTGTGCGTCAGTACTTTTCCCGGTTCCTCAAATCCGTGCGACCGCGCCACGGCCATACCGGCCACAAATGCTCCGACAATCAGATTGATACCCAGCATTTCCCCCAGCAACACGATTACAAGAACCGCGAGCAGGAAATAGGTGACATTGAGGTCATCATTTTGCGGGAGTACGTGCGAGAGCCAGCGCCAGAAGAGCGGCAGCAGGAGCATGACAAGCAGAATATAGAGCAGGATAATGCCCAGAAACGCAGGGCCGAACCAATTGCCGAGAAAGGTCAGATCCACATGGTCGAGCAGGGAGAAACTTTGCAGATGGTGCGTGGAATCCGCGGAACATTCAAAGCGTTTGTACTGCACGCAGATGGCGAGAAGGATCAAACTGGCGATATCCGTGATCACCGTCGAAGAGAGGACCGCGATGCCAAAGCGCGTGCGCACAATGCCGAGTTCGCGGATGACGGGAAATACGATGCCGATGGAGTGCGACGCAAAGAGCGAAGCATAGACAAACGCGCCGAGCATGTCCGTGCGCTCAAAGAGCCAGTAGGTGAAATACCCCGCAGCGGCAGGCAAGGCAAACGTCAGGATGCTCAGAGATGAAACAGCCAGCTTTTCGGTTTTCAACATGCGCAGATCGACCTCCATGCCGGCTAAGGCCATGAGGAAGACGAGGCCAAGAAAGCCAATCGCATTCACGATGCTGTAGAGTGCCGCGGTGTCGACCGCATGCCCCATCCAAACGTTCATGTGGTCAAAATAGTTTAACGCGCCTGGACCGATGATGATGCCGATAGACATGATCGCTACGACAGACGGGACATGCCACCGCTTCACCAGTAAGGGAATAATGGCGATCAATGCGATCAGCGAGAGAAACATCACAAGATAGGTCAGTTGTTCCATGCCTGTTTATTCTTTCGTTTGAAGGGTGATTGCATTGCCTTGCCGCTTGCGCCAGAACGCACTGAATTTCTCGACAAAATCCGCGATGTCGATTTTTGCGAGCAGACGTTGGTTCGCCTCCTGGTAATCGTTGGCTTGCTGTGTGGTCTCCGCATAGGTGTCGATCAGCCAGGCGTAAGGGGCCTCGCGTTCTTGCAGCTTACTTTTTTGTAGATAATAGACGATGCCATAAGCCATGGCGTATTTGAGTTGGCGTTCGGCATCGGTGCCGCCGTAAAATTGATCGTACGTGGCAAACAGAAAAGCCTCCATGTTGGCGCAAACGACATCGAGATTTTCCAGCAGGAGCGCCAGCCGTTCTTCGTCTTCCGGAAGCGTGACAACGGATTTCTTGGAAATCGTCGCCTGTTCGACCAGCATGGCGTGCCCCTCGTTGAACCACGGTGCTGGTGTCTGCATGCAGTAGGCATACGAAATGTACTGGTGAAAAGCCTCGTGCTGAATCACGCGCAGCAGGCGTGTTGTGTTATCGGCATAGAGGACGACCAGCTCGCGGCGCTTAGCCATCCATAGACCTTCCGTCCAACTGTACGCCTCGCCAACATAGCGCACGTAATCCGCAGGGTTGCGGAAGATCCTGAGCACGGAGATGTCATGATCGCCCGAAAAAGGCGGTGCCAGCATGGCGTAAGCCTTCTGCAAGATCGGCAGATTCGCGCGCAACGCATTGACAAGTGTTTTTCCCGTATCGGGGTCGACATCGGAAAGAATGACGTAGCCGTTGACTTCGTAGATCCACCAATCCGCGTAATTTTCAATGCTCTTGCGCGCTTCAAGGCGAATTGGGTCATCGGGCCGATCCACGTTCGGAGGTGTCTTTGCCGTGACGGCGAGTGCGCTGACCGCATCGCCTTTGCGTGCGGTCTTCGTTTTGATCTGTGTAAGGAAATTGGCTTCAAAATCCGATCGGAAGTCCTCTAGGTTACGCACATCGCTCGCTTGGTAGATTGCGCAAAACCACGTTTTGGCTGAGGTGGTTTCACTGTTTTGCGGGCGAAAGGCGTAGATGAGCGTATTGGTTAGGTCACAGGGAAAATAGAGTACTTCCTCAAGGTCGAATGAAGTCCCCTTGACATGTTCGCCGGATGCGACCGTCGCACCGACATACCGCTCCACCCACTCCTTCAGATGGCTCGCATTGGAGACCGCGATTTGACTCGACGGCATCGACAGTGCCGCTTTAAATGCGGCACGCGTGATTCCTTCGCCCGTATTCGGCAGGGGACGATGGGCTATGCGCGCAACAATCAGTGATTGGCCCGCGTCGTTGACCCAGCGCGCGCAGCACTCCTGGTTGAACCAGAGATCATCGGGATCAAACAGATCCTCGCGCGTTGTCGTGCGGCCTGTTGCCAGCAAAAAAGCAGTCGTTTCCGGTGGTGGAACCGGATCCGCTTTCGCATAGCGCAGAAAAGGCATGGAAAAACCAATATTGGGAAAGTAACGGGGTTTTTCCCAATCGCCTGCGGCGTGGACCACATTTGCCAGAAGCGCAACACAACATAGATAGGCATAAATCATTTTCATCACTATACAAGGGATGGCAAGCGTCGTCAAGAAAGAGTCGCTAACGATAAACGGGCGTATCGATCCTTTTCAACTTGATAATTTGTATGGAAATGCCACAATATACATAACACAAACTGGTTACGAGGATTTTATGCATAAGTATGTATTTTTTTTGTACTGTGTGGTAACGCTTTCCTGCTGTGCGGATGACGTGCGTGTCGGGTTGATCGGGCTTGACACCTCGCATGCGACGGCTTTTACCAAGTTGTTGAATGGGACGAACCGGCCCGCTGCGTATGCCGGATTTCGTGTGAACGTGATCTATCCGCAGGGCAGCCGGGACATTGCTTCGAGTACCAATCGCGTGCCGAAATATCTTGAGGAGGTGAAGCCCTTCGGTCCTGAAATCGTCGATTCAATTGATGCGCTTGTCCAGAAGTGCGATGTGGTGCTCCTGGAGTCAAACGATGGCCGCGTCCATCTTGAGCAGGCCGTGCCGGTCTTCAAGGCGGGCAAGCGTCTCTTTATTGATAAGCCGATTGCAGCATCGCTGGTCGATTGCCTCGTGCTCTTTCAGCTGAGCCAGCACTACAAGGTCCCGATGTTCTCGGCCTCCAGTCTGCGCTATATGGGCAAGGCGCAGGCGATTCGAACCGGCGTCTACGGGCCTGTTTCCGGCGCGACGACCTACAGTCCCTGTACCATCGAACCAACGCATCCCGATCTGATGTGGTATGGTATCCACGGCGTAGAACTGCTGTTCACATTGATGGGCACAGGGTGTCAATCGGTGCAGCGGCAGGTCGGGCCTGATTCTGATGTGACCGTCGGGACATGGCAGGATGGGCGGATCGGAACGTTTGTCGCGAAGAAGACCTATGCGGGCGAAGCTATAACGCGCGATGGCACGATTGAGGTTGGAAAATTTGAGGGATATGAAAAGCTGCTGAAGGAGATCCTTGTCTTCTTTAAGACAGGCACACCGCCGGTCCCTGCGGATGAGACCATTGCCATGTTTGTCTTTATGGAGGCTGCGCAACAGAGTAAAAATCAGGGTGGGGCGCGCGTTGATTGCGCCGGCGTTCTGCAAACCGCGCGTCAGCAAGCGGCGCTCAAATTTCAATCACTGATACAGGGTAAAACAGGAGAAGCACGATGAATCGTCGGACATTTATGAAGAGGGCCTCGCTGGCGGGAGTGAGCCTGCTGAGTGCGAATCAGCTGTTTGGTCAGGATGTTGCATCCAAGCGCGTGCGTATTGCCATCATGGGGTGTCACGCGAAGGGACGTGGTAATGTCGTGATGCAGGCGCTGATGAAGGTGCCGGGCGTTGAAATCGCCACGGTCTGCGACGTGGATGCGCGTGCACGCGTTGATGCAGCGGCCTGCGTTGCCAAGATCCAGGGACGCGAACCCAAGCAGGTGGTCGACATCCGCAAGGTGATGGAGGATAAAGAGATCGACGGCGTTGTGACCGCCACTCCGGAGCAGTGGCACGCCCCTGCGGCGCTGATGGCCATGAAAGCGGGCAAGGCGATTTATGTGGAGAAACCGGTTTCACACAATCCGCATGAAGGCGAGATCCTGGTCGAAGCGTCAAAACGTTACAAGGTTGCCTTTCAGATGGGCAGCCAGCGCCGTTCCTCGCGGGTTTATCAGGCCGTGATGGCGGAGATTCGCAAGGGAATCATCGGTGAGCCGCGCTTTGTGCGCGCCTGGTATCTCACACGACGTTCGCCGATCGGTAAAGGCAAGCAGGTCGCCGTGCCCGAATGGCTTGATTGGGAGCTCTGGCAGGGGCCCGCGCCGCGCCGTCCCTATCAGGATAATCTGGTGCATTACAATTGGCACTGGTTCCGCGATTACGGCACAGGCGAATGCGGGAACAACGCCACGCATTATGTCGACGTGGGCCGGTGGGCGCTGGACGCGCTCTATCCTGAACGCGTGACATGCGGCGGTGGACGGCTCTTTCATGAAGGGGATGATTGGCAGTGGTTCGATACGCAGACCGTGACATTCGAATTCCCCGGACGCAAGTTCATGACGTGGGAGGGATGTTCGTCGGTTGGTGGACGTCCCCCCGAGGGCGTGGGAACCGGCGCGATGGTCTATGGGCTAAAAGGGTCGATTCTCTTTGCGCCCAACGACACGGCTAAGCTTTTCGATGCCGCAGGCAAAGAACTGAAGGAGTGGAATCCGGCGGCGTTAGCCGGCGATGCGGCAGCGAACCGGACGAATCCCACGGCAGGGCTCGATGTTCTACATACGGGCAACTGGGTCGATGCGATTCGCGCGCAAAGTCAGAAGACACATGCGCCGGCTGAAGTTGCACATGCCAGTACGTTGCTGACGCATCTGGGCAACATCGCTTTGCGCACGGGCGAAACGATCCGTGTCGATCCAGTGACCGGAGGATTGGTCGGAAAAACGGGTCAAGCCTTGTGGGCGCGTGACTATGCGCCGGGCTGGGAAATGAAGATTTAACGAGGAGATAAAGAGCAAGATGAAGATTCATATTGCGGAGAATGCAGACGCGCTTGGAAAACGTTCGGCAGCGTTGGCCAGCGCGGAGATTAAACAGGCGATTGCTGCGCGTGGTAAGGCAACGGTCATTATCGCCACGGGCGCGAGTCAGTTCGACTTTTTAAAACACCTGACTGCGGACGCAACGATTAACTGGGGTACTGTCACGGTGTTCCACTTGGATGAATATGTGGGATTGTCCGATGCGCATCCAGCCAGTTTCAGAAAGTATCTGCGCGAACGTTTTGTGCAGCAGTTGCCTGCTGCGCTTGCCGCGTTCCATGAAGTCAACGGCTCTGCGGAACCGCTTCAGGAGTGCCAGCGACTGGGCGCGCTGATTGCGCATGAAGAGGTCGACGTGTGCTGCCTGGGCATCGGTGAAAACGGACATATCGCCTTTAACGATCCGCCTGCGGATGTGGATGCTGAGACGCCGTATATCGTGGTTGATCTGGATCAGGCCTGCCGTCAACAGCAGGTCAATGAGGGCTGGTTTGCCACGCTCGACGATGTGCCGCGGCAAGCCATATCCATGTCCGTACGGCAGATTCTCAAAAGCCGGGTGCTGGTCAACAGCGTGCCGGGGCCACGCAAGGCGGTTGCCGTGAAGAACACGGTGGAAGGACCTCTGACACCGCTGTGTCCTGCTTCGTATATGCGCCAACATCCGCGCTGCTATTTAAATCTGGATGTTCAATCTGCAAACCTTTTAAACAAAAACACGCAACAGGGAGGAATTCAATGAACGTACTCAAAATTGCCGCGGTAATCGGCATGGTCGGAACGCTATCGCTTTTTGCGCAGGACGATGCGCAGGAAGGTTTTGTCTCGCTCTTTAACGGAAAAGATCTGACAGGCTGGATCGGAGCGCGCGATGGCTATGGTGTGGAAAACAATGCTATTTTCTGCAAGCCTGCAAGTGGTGGAAAGCTGCTCACGGAGAAAGAGTATGAAAACTTTGTCTTACGGTTCGAGTTTCTGCTCACCACGAATGCCAACAACGGCATCGGGATTCGCTGCCCAGCTACTGGCGATGCCGCGTACAACGGCATGTGCGAGTTGCAGGTGCTCGATGATGGCGGCGACAAGTATAAGACGCTCAAGCCCTATCAGTACCATGGTTCGATTTACGGCATTGTGCCGTGCAAACGGGGTTCCCAGAAGCCTGTCGGGAAATGGAATTTTCAGGAAATCCGCGTCATCGGTTCGCGCATCACTGTTATTCTCAACGGTGATGTGATTACGGACGCCGATACCGCGAAGATTCAGGAACCCTTCATGGATAACAAGAAACACCCCGGTTTCCGTAACACGAAGGGGCATCTCGGTTTCCTTGGGCATGGTTCGCGCGTCGACTTCCGCAATATCCGCATTAAAGAGGTTCCCGCGGATTATGCGCTTGTCGGAAAAACCGAAAATGTGGCACCCGCCGGTTTTACCGCGCTGTTCACGGGTAAAGATCTGACAAACTGGAAGGGCGTGACCCGGACGGATAAATTCGATAGTCCCGTGGTCCGTCAGGCGGCAGCGCCGGAAAAGCGCGCCGCGATCCAGAAGATCGCCGATGTGCAGATGCGTGAACATTGGTTTGTGCGCGACGATGGGGTCTTGTATTTCGATGGTAAAAAAGGTGGCTATAGCTTGGCGACAATCAAAGATTACGGTGATTTTGAGATGTGGTGCGATTGGCGCTTGCTGAGCGTCTGCGGGGACAGCGGCTTGTATCTGCGCGGTTCGCCTCAGGTGCAGATCTGGGATGCGCACAATCAGTGGAAGATCGGGTCCGGCGGCCTTTACAACAACAAGAAGAATCCGAGCAAGGCGCTGAGCATTGCCGATCATCTCGTAGGCGACTGGAACCGTTTCTATATCAAAATGGTGGGCGACAAAGTGACGGTCAAGTTGAATGGTGTTGTGGTCGTGGACAATACCGTGCTTGAGAATTATTGGAATCGCGAATTGCCGATTTTCGCGCGCGAACAGATCGAGCTGCAATGCCACGGCGATCCACTCGAGTTTAAGAATATCTTCATCCGCGAACTCTAAAAGGGTTAGTTATGGTCTCAGGATTGGCGATGGCAGATTCCATTATTATCGCAGGATTCTTTGCTGTCATGCTCGGGATCGGCCTCTATTTTGGCCGTAAAATGAAGAGCATGGCGCAGTTTTTCGGCGGTGGCAAACAAGTCCCCTGGTGGCTCGGGGGAATCTCGTTTTACATGGTGAGCTTCAGTGCGATGGCGTTTGTCATGCATTCGGAACTCGTCTACAAATATGGAATAGTGTCGCTGATCCTGAGTTGGTTGGCTGTTCCTGCCGCGATGGTGAGCAGCCTGCTTTTTGCCCGGCGCTGGCGTCGCGTCGCCGAGACGAGCCCATTGGAATATATTGAGCTGCGCTATGGTGTCGGCATGCGTCAGGGGCTCGTGTGGCTTGGATTGCCGACGCGCCTTCTGGACGACGCGCTCAAGCTGTTTGCGATAGGCACCGTCGTTTCGGCGGGGCTCGGCTTCCCTTTTGACCAAGGCGTGATGCTCTGTGCGGGAATTATTCTGGGCTATACGTTCCTAGGTGGTTTGTGGGCGGCCTTGGTCGCGGATTGCGTCCAGTTTGCGGTGTTGGTTGCCGCGGTGATTCTGTTGCCGATTTTAGCCTTTAATCATGCTGGCGGCGTTGCGGAAGTGATGTCCGGGTTGCCGGAAAACTTCTGGAACATCACGCGTCCGGATGCCGGCTATCCTGCAGTTTATCTGCTCTGTTATTTTGTGCTGCTCTTCTTAAACTACTCGACCTCGTGGTCTTTGGCGCAGCGTTATTATTCTGCGAAGGACGACCGAAGCGCCGTCAAGGTCGGGCTGCTGGTTGCGGGGCTCTATCTGGTCGGGACGCCGCTCTTCTATTTGCCTGCCTTCGCAGCGCATCAGTTCCTTCCAGGATTGGTCAATACCAAGGAGGTCTATCCGCTGATTTGTAAAACCGTGTTGCCGATCGGATTGCTGGGCATGATCATTGCCGCGATGTTTTCGGCGACCATGTCGACACTGGCGGGTGATTGCAATGCGATGTCGTCGGTGTTGACCAATGATTTCTGTAAGCGCTTGATTTGGCGCAATGCCAGCGAACGGCAATTGCTGATCGTCGGCCGTCTCAATACGGTTGTCGTGGGCGTGATCATTCTCGGTATCACGCTGGTGATGCGCTCGCTGCAAGAGTCAAAAGATCTTTTCGATACCATGGCGAAAGTGTTTGGACTCTTCCTGCCGCCCGTGGCGATCCCGATGCTGCTGGGCATGTTGACTCCGCGCATTTCCGCCCGCGGCGGGATGTGTGCGCTCTTTGGCGGTATTGTTTCCGGCCTTTTAATCTTTGCGCTTGGATGCTGCTTTCCGTCGCTTCGGAGTGCGTGGTCGCTGACCTTTTTAACCTCAGGTATGACGCTTGCGTTGGGGTGCCTTGCTTCATGGCTCTGGCCGGATTGCGACGAGCGTCTTCGCACTGTGCAGCTTTTCTTTGAACGATTCCACAGCACTGCGCTTGCCGAGGAAAGCGAGCAGGGCGGAAAAAAGGGAAAAGCGGATTATGCGTTTCTGGGCGTGATCGCCTTTGCGCTGGCGGTTTTGGGCGTGATTCTCATCGGCGCGGTCGGTCTGACCGTGGGCCTATCCGCCGGATGGATCAGCATGACCGTTGGTTTAGGATTGCTCTGCGTGGCGGGATGTGTAGAATGGATTCATCAACGCGTGAGTCGGTCCTACGTGTAAACGTGTTCGCAGGAGGGTAAATAATGGTAGTGTCGCGCAACGAGCCGTTCCCGTTGCCCATCCGTATTCTGCAGTTTGGCGAAGGCAATTTTCTGCGGGGATTTATTGATTGGATGGTTGAACGGATGAATGCGCAAGGGCTGTTTCAGGGCGGCGTCCAGCTTGTTCAGCCGAGGGGACAGAGTAAATGCGCGGCCTTCAATGCGCAAGCGGGGCTCTATACCGTTATTCTGCGCGGTATCGATCATGGGCAGGTCATGGAGACGATTGAGCGCATCCAGTGTGTAAAGGGCTGTCTGAATACAGTGACCGACTGGGCTGAAATTGAAGCACTTGCCTGTTCCCCGGATTTGCGTTTTGTGGTTTCGAATACAACCGAAGCCGGCATTGAGTACATCGAACATGCCAACACCTTTCCTGCTAAGATTGCGCGCCTGCTTCAGGCGCGCTTTTATGCGCAGCAACCTGGATTAATCTTTTTGCCGTGCGAACTGATTGAACGCAATGGCGAACAATTAAAGGCCTGTGTCTTGCGGTATTGCACCGATGCTGCGGTGCGCGCCTATATTGAGCGCGCGTGTGTGTTCTGCAACACGCTCGTGGATCGCATCGTTTCGGGCTATCCCGGCGAAAACGCGGAACGCTATTGGCAGCAGCTCGGGTACGAAGATCACCTCATGGTCTGCGGGGAACCCTTTCATTTCATGGCGATTGAGGCGCCGCGCTCGGTCCGGGATGAATTGCCCTTTGAGGCGGCCGGACTCAACGTCCTGTTCACCGATGACTTGACACCGTATCGCACGCGCAAGGTCCGCCTGTTAAACGGCGCGCATACCGCGAGCGTGTTGGCCGGACATCTGGCCGGCTTTACATGGGTTGACGAAATGGTGCGGGATCCCGCGTTTAACGCCTATCTGCGGACGATCCTGTTTGATGAGATTCTTCCCACCATCGACTTGCCCGATGCGGAGAAGCGCGCGTTTGCCGAATCGGTGCTGGAACGTTTTGCCAACCCGTTTGCGCAGCATCGGCTGCTGTCGATTGCCCTGAATTCGGTTGCAAAATGGAAGGTGCGTATCTTGCCGACAATTCTGGACTATCTGGCGCTCTATGGCACGCTGCCTGTCGGGTTGACCGCGTCGATGGCGTCATTGATCGCCTTCTATCAGCGCGGACCTGTTCAAGATGTGCCACAGGTTGTTGACTTCTTCGCTACGCAACCGACGGTGAAGATGATTTTAGCGCGCAGTGATTTCTGGGGAATGGATTTAAATGCGTTACCTGACTTTACGCGACAGGTTGAAATCAAACTGAAGGAACTGGAGGAGGCGTATGGTCATTCATCCCGCTGATACAGTTGAAGTTCGAGACGACGGACACAAGTATGCGCGCCGGGCGATTGCGCCAGGTGAAATGGTCATCAAGTATGGCATGCCGATTGGCCGGGCGACGCGTGCGATTGCCGCCGGTGAACATGTGCATACGCAGAATCTGGCCACCTGTCTCACTGGACAGCAGACCTATACCTATGTGCCTGATTTCGCGTTGACGGATATTCATTCAACGCGGACTTTTGAAGGGTTTGTGCGTCCGGATGGTCAGGTAGGCATCCGCAACGACATCTGGGTGATCCCTACAGTTGGGTGCGTCAATCATCTGGCAACGCGGCTTGCTGAGGTCGCGCATGGCTTTGCGCTGACGCATCCCTATGGCTGCTCACAGATGGGAGACGATCAAGAACGAACCGTAACGCTGCTGGCGGCGTTAGCGCGGCATCCCAATGCGGGCGGTGTTCTGGTTGTTGGCCTCGGGTGTGAAAACACGACGTTGGAGCGCTTCCGCGAAAAACTGGGCGACGATTCGCAACTGAATATCCGTTTTATGCGTGCGCAGGATCCCGGCGATGAATTCGAAGCGGGGTGCCGGTTGATCCATGAGCTAAAAGCGGGCGTGGTGCAGCAGCGGACAGTCGTGCCGCTTTCCCGTCTGGTTGTCGGTTTGAAGTGCGGGGGCTCCGATGGTTTTTCGGGGATTACCGCGAATCCAGTTGTGGGCCGTTTCTCCGATTTGCTCGTTCAGGAGGGTGGAACGACCGTTTTGACTGAAGTGCCCGAGATGTTTGGCGCGGAGATGCTGCTGATGAATCGCTGCGTGAACCGTGAGGTCTTTCAAAAATGCGTCGACATGGTCAATGGCTTTAAGGCCTATTTTGAACAGCATGGACAGGTCGTGTACGAAAATCCCTCGCCGGGCAACAAGGCAGGCGGCATCACGACGCTTGAGGATAAATCGCTCGGTTGCGTGCAAAAGGGCGGGCTTTCGCCCGTCACCGATGTGCTGGCCTGCGGTGCGCGCGCTACAACACCGGGCTTGAATCTGCTGGACGGCCCCGGCAATGATCTGGTCGCCGCAACGCTTCTGGCTGCAGCCGGGTGCCAGCTGATTCTCTTTACCACGGGACGGGGCACGCCGTTCGGCAGCATTGTGCCAACGGTGAAGATCGCGTCGAACTCACAGCTGGTGGAGAACAAACCGCACTGGATTGATATTGATGCGGGGGCACCTGCGCCGCATGATGAGCTGGCGAAAACACTTCTTGAGTGCGTGATTCAGACGGCATCGGGCAATTACCATACGCGCAACGAAATCATGGGATATCGGGATATTGCGCTCTTTAAATCAGGCGTAACCCTTTAAGCAATGCGAT
>CAZMLC010000001.1:59577-62715 GCA_964567125.1 uncultured Akkermansia sp. | reverse complement strand
CAATGCGATGAAAAAGTCGTTGCTTGGCGTCTTGTTGCATTGACCCTGCCCCCTTGAATCCGCTAAAATCAAGTGATCAATCATCATAGAGGATTTTGGAGGATTATGAAACCTGTTGTTTTGATTATTCGCGATGGATGGGGCCTGAATGCACGGTCAAAAGGGAATGCGGTTTTCGCTGCGCAAACACCTGTGATTGACCGCCTGAAATCACGCTATCCCTGGGCGCGTCTGGCGTGCAGTGGCGAGGCTGTCGGGTTGCCGGACGGCTATCAGGGCTCAAGTGAAGTCGGACATCTGAACATGGGCGCGGGACGCGTCGTGATTCAGGAATTGAAGCGCATTGACGATGGTCTGAGCACAGGCGAACTCTTCCAGTCTCCCAAGTGGCATGCGTTGATCGCGAACTGGAAGAAAAACAACAGCGTGCTTCACTTCATGGGGCTTTTGCAAGATGAAGGCGTGCATGCGCATCAGGAGCATCTCTTTAAGCTGATGCGCCGTGCGCGCAGTGAGTGTGCAACGGGCCGCATCGTCATCCATCCCTTCCTGGATGGACGCGATACGCCGCCGCGCAGCACGTTAGAATATCTGGCGCGTCTGGAGACTGAAATGCAGGCTGTGGGCGCCTGTTCGATCGGCACCGTGATGGGGCGTTATTACTCCATGGACCGGTCGAAAAACTATACGCTGACGGATCAGGCATATACCTGCATTGTCCAAGGTCATGGACGGAACGTCGCCTCTGCTGTAGCGGCGGTCCAGGATTCCTATGAGAAAGACCGGACGCCGGACAATACGCCCATGACGGATGAATATATTCCGCCGTGCGTGATTTCCGGGTATACCGGGATGCAGGATGGCGATTCGGTGATGCATTTCAACTATCGCCAGGACCGCGCGATTCAGTTGACGCAGGCGTTTGTCTGCGATACCTACAAAGGGCAGCGTGCCGTGCGGCCGCAGGTGGTCTATCTCGGATTCACCCGGTACTGGGATGAATTTACCGAGTATCTGCTGGGTGCGATGGGTGGCGAGGGCGGCATGCCCAATCTCCTGGGTGAGGTGATTTCAAAGGCGGGACTGCGTCAGCTGCGCATTGCGGAAACGCAGAAGTTCCGCCATGTCACCAGTTTCTTCAATGGCAAATCGACCGCACCGTATGCGGGTGAAGATCAGGTCGATATCCCTGGCCGTTTTGATCCGGCCACATTCGCCAGCCATCCGGAGATGGAAGCGTTCATCGTGACCGAGGAACTGCTCAAGCGGCTGCAGGACAATCCCTATGCGTTCGTCGCGGTGAATTTCGCGAACTGCGATATGGTTGGACATACGGGCGATTATGATGCTGCGCGCCAAGCCGTTGAAGTGGTGGATACCTGTATTGGCAAGCTGTTGCCACGCCTGATGGAACTCGATGCGCATGTATTGATTACCGCAGATCATGGCAACTCCGAGCAGATGGTGGATTATGTGACAGGCATGGTGAAGACGAGTCACACCTTAAATGAGGTTGAATGCATCTATGTCGGCAACGATGTTGATGCGGTAAAGTTTGTCGCCTCGGGTAAGTTGTGCGATATTGCTCCCACTGTGCTTGACCTGATGGGATTAACGATTCCCGCTGATATGACCGCATCCAGTTTGCTGGCCAAGTAAAATGAAGGTGCAATGATATCCCGTCTCACATTTCTACGCGCAGTCGTCAGCCTTATGCTGATGACTGCGTCTGTTTTTGCACAGAGTTCTTCGTATAATCGATCCTTCTACAGCGTGCGGAACAAAGAGCGCGCCAAACGGAAATCGACCACGCTGATTATTTTGCATACGACGGAGGCTCCTTCAAGCAGCGCGTTGCGTAAGCTGAGCGATCTGGGTGAGTGCCACTATGCCATTGATGAGCGCGGTGTCGTGTATCCGATTATCGATGTAACGCGGGAAGCATATCACGCAGGCCGCAGCATGTGGAATAAGCAGACGGATGTGGATAAGTTTTCCGTAGGGATTGAGGTCTGCGGGTATCATAATCGCGCCATTAACGCGGCACAAACGGCATCGCTGTCCGCGTTAGTCAAACGGTTGCAAAAGCTGTATAACATTCCAGATTCCCGTGTCCTTCCGCATTCTGCTGTGGCGTATGGGGCTCCGAATAAATGGCAGAAGAGCTACCATCGGGGGCGTAAACGGTGCGGCATGCTCTTTGCCACGTCGTCTTTCCGCGCGCGGTTAGGGTTAAAAACGAAACCGGGGAAAGATCCTGATGTTGCGGCCGGCCGTTTGGTTGTCGGTGATCCCTATCTGGCGCAGATGCTCTATGGTTCACCGGCGCTTGCGGCGCGTATCGGGGCGGATAATAAAAATGCAAAATCCGTATCGACGCGGCCCAGTTCGACTCTGCAGCGTTCCACGTCGCCGCCGACACCGCGTTCAGGATCAATCATGATCAGTCGCGATTTCCGCGGCAGCGATATTGACAGTTCGGTTGCTTTTCGCGCGTCGACAATCTATCTTTATCCGGATGGAAATGTGGTGATCGGTTCGCAGATGAAGCCTGAACGCGTGTTGAAATTGCCGTATGGTACGCGCGTTTTGTTCGGCTATGCGGTAGGGGGGCCTGTTTCGGCGAAGCGGCCTGTCTCTTACTTTTGCGGAAACAAGTGGGATGACGCCTCGACCTATTATGTGCTGAATGGCGAGATCGTCATGGGACCAAATGTCAAAGCCGAGAAAATACCAGGTGGCACCCTGTTTTTTTATAAAAAATAGGTCATAGATGAGGTCCTTCTTTGTGGTCAGTATTACGTTGTTTTGTCTGAGTCTTGCGTATTACGCGTTTCGCGTAGAGCCGGCGGCCCTCCATGTGACTACGTACGACGTTACGCTCCCGGCGGAAATGAAGCAGGCTGCGGGGCTGCGTATTGCGTTTCTGGCGGATTTCCATGCGAGTGAAAATGATGATGGCTGCGAAGACCTTACGCGCAGTATTCAGAAGGTCAATGCATTAAATCCGGACGTGATTCTCTTGGGCGGCGATTATATGCGCACGCGTTCATTTGAGCAGCCGATGACGCCGCTGCGCGCCGCATCTTACTTGGCGCAGTTCAAAGCGCCTCTGGGTGTGTACGCGGTCTTAGGGAA
>CAZMLC010000001.1:0-59477 GCA_964567125.1 uncultured Akkermansia sp. | reverse complement strand
ATTGTGACAAGCGGCGTGGGGACTGGACGCCTGCGCGTCCGCTTCAATGCGCCGCCTGAAATCGTCCTGATCACATTGAAGTAGGCTTTTCCTGAGGGGACAGGTGTACGTCCAGTTGAGGGAACGGGATCGAAATGTTGTTCTTCTCGAAAAGCGTATTCACTTTGATTTGCAGCTGCGTGGAGACCTCAAGATAGAGGGGCGACGAAACCCAGAAACGGATGATGAAGCGGATGGCGCTATCTTGAAATCCCGAGATAAAGACGATCGGCTCTGCGGGGTAGCGCAATTCCACGTTAGGCTGGCGCCGAACCGCTTCGAGCAGCAGTTCGCGGGCACGTGTCAGGTCCGTTCCGTAAGCGACGTCGATGTAAATATCAAAGCGGCGAAAGCGGTGATTGCGCGTCCAGTTTCTGAATTCCTTTGCCTTTACCTGCATGTTCGGATACGTGATGATCGCGCCGTCAACCGTCTCGACGATAGTTTTGCTAAACGTGATTTTTTTGACCGTTGCCAACGTACCGCGTTCGATTTCGATCGTGTCGCCTGGACGTATGTCTTGTCCGATGAGGAGGGACACGCCGCAGAAGAAGTTTTCAAGAATGCCTTTCAAGGCAAAACCTAAGCCTAACCCGAAGCCGCCAAGCATCACTTGCAGACTTTTGGTGTTCACATCGCAGATCACGAGGGCAATAACCGCAAAAATGGCCCAGCTGATGTAGGTGCTGAGCGTGAGCGCCGATGCGATCAGCGCAGGATCAGTTCCGCGCTTTTCTGAACTGGACCGAATGGATTCGGAGAAGAAGGTCAGCCCGAACTGCAGGAAGGTCGCGATCAGCAGGATCATGACGATTTTGTTGAAGGTGATGGTTACGAGTGTGTGCGTGATAATGGGGGTGGAAAAGAGAATCATGAAATAGTCAGAGAGGTGATAGGTGCGCATAATCCAGCTGAACAGCGAGTAGAACAGCAGATACCATAAAACAGGAATTACAAGGCGCACAAGGAGGATGCTTCGTTTGCGTTGCCCAGGCTGATGGGCCAATTTCATCACATTGAAGGTGATGACAATGGTGAAAATGACTTGCGAAAGGATAACTTGCCAACCATGGATAAAGGTAAATGCAAGATAGACATAACCTAAGGCGACAAGCCATGTTGACGCAAGCGAAGCTATAATTGACAGCAGTGCCGTGGTGAACAGGAGCGGTGTTCCGCGCACGCTGCGCAGGCGACTTGCCAACCAGATTATGCAGACCACATTGATCAGCGGAATAAGCAAGAGAATGGGGATGCGCGGTGCAAGTGCAACATACAGGCACATGAACAAAAAGTGCTGCGTGACAATGGGCAGGGCCACAGCAATGACCTGGGGGATCGTCCGTGATTCGGCATTGCGCAGGGTGAGTGCCATGAGCAAAACCGCGGTGGAAAAAAACGCATTCGCGGGTTGACGGAAAATAGCTTCCCGCGCAACGGTAGCCGGAATAAACGCGTTGGCGATTTCACATGTGATCCCGATGATGATAAGCGAAACACCAATCGTAAAAAGTCGAATGTTTTCGTTCTTTTTCGGCAGGATAGCATGTTTTTGCAGAAGCGGAATGATCCATTTCTTGCTGATCGACTGAATAAGCGCCGTAGTTAAAATGGCGATGAGCAAAAACTGAAAAACAAAACGCATTTCGAAGGGGATTTGACTTTTAAAATAGCCTTCTAATTTGATTTTCCACAGCGGAAGATAATCGTAGAAGCGCCCCAGGATAAAGCCGAGCGACGTTGGCCGTGCCGTGAACATGTTCTCGATAACGGAGGCGCGTTTGAGATTGGCATGCGTGTGAAGTTCATCGAGCGCCTGCTTGGTTTGTGCGATCTGTGCGGAGAGTTCGTTAATGCTCTGCGCGAAATGTGTCGCATTGGAGATGTTGCCGCGCCGTGCAAGGATGTTTTGGTCAATGGCGTCGCGGATTTCCGGCGAGGTCTGGTTCATTCGTTCCGCAGACAGCGCTTGAATAATCAACGCTTGTTCGTTGGTCCGTGTCAGCGAGTTTTTCCAGAGGTCAATGCGCTTATTAACCACGTCAAACTGATCGTGCAGCGCGTTGATTTGCCGGCAGCGTAACATGACTTCAAAGGCATCGTTATGGTCGTCGTTATTGTTTAAAGTAAAGGTGTGTGCCGCAACCTGCTGATGCATAGAGGCCAGTTGCACGCGATAGGCCGCGATTTGCTCTTTATTGCGTTCAAGGACATTTTTGATCGTTGATCCGCTGGCTTTGAGAAAACGCTGGTTTTCAACGATGAGCGAGCACCAATGCTCGGTGATCTCCGCGGTTGTTTGCGGTTTTTGCGCGGTCGGGGTGCGCGTACTGAGCAGCACCAATGCGCAGACGATCCAGGCGCCAATCCAGAAAAAGACTTTGCGGTTTTTTTTGACAAACTGGTTAATCATCAAGGGGTTCATAGATAACTCCTCAGCGCTCGTTAAGGGTTGCGCGTAAGCATACAGGGGTGAGCGCGTCCAGGGTCATGGAAATCGTTGTACCTTGGCTGTGCGCCTGATTGCCGAACAAGGTTTCGACTGTGGCGATAGGCGCGGCGAACGTCAACGCAACCGTGTCTGTCTGCAGATTTGCGCTGGCGCCTAAAATATAGAGATCGTTGCCTTGGCGCCACACGCGGATCTCACACGCCTTGCTTCCGGTTACGCTATAGGACGGGACCGGTTCAACGGATAAAATGAGCGGGATATAGCGTTGAATCTCTTCGGCAACCGCGCAGATGTCGGCCCAGCGTTTTTCAAAAGGATCTTTGTGCTGCATTTTAAAAAGATCGAAAAAGGAGTAATAAATCAGCCCATTTGCGCCTGCGGCAATGCTCATCCAGGACATGGCGCGCAATTCGGCACGTGAAGGGGCACGCGCATTTTTCTGCTCATCCCCTTTGCGATAGGCCGCCCAGTCAAAGGCTTGCGGAACCTGCCAGATCGGGCGCACATTGAACGACTGTTCGCGCGTCGTCCTAGCCCAGATGAGTGCTTCCGTAAGCGGTTTCTCGGGGATCGGGTAGGGGTCCGTACCGACAATATCAAAGGAGCGCAGGTATGCGCGCACATCGTCGTATTGGTAGAGCACGATCCAGGTCGGATGATCGTGGTCGAGTCGTTCGAGCAGGCGTTGGCGCGCAGCCAGACGTGGCTCCATGGTTGCCGGCAATTCATCGTTGGTGTACCAGGCCAGCAGGGCTGGATGATCTTTCATTTCGGTTACGATGCGCGTCACAACGGCGGTTTCGTCAGCTTCTGTACGTACATTCTGGGGCGCCCAGCGGGTGCCGGAATAGAGGTCTTTAATGGAATAAATGACTTTGAGGTTGTTCGTGTGTAGCTGATCCATCAGCAGGCGGTTCGGCGCGCCATAGGGCATTAAGCAGTTGAACGGTCCTGTCCGATACGTTGCAATCAGGTCAGGCGTGACGCTGCTCCAATACATACCGAGCGGGAAAAAGGGCTGTCCGTTTACAATCAATCGGCGATGGGCATCGACCCAGACTTTGCGCTGCGGCAGCGTCTTGACGCGGTACAGTGTGGTTGTTTGCGCATGCGTCGTAATGGGCGGCATCCGGGTTGTCGCGCAAAAAACGGCTGTGTAGGTGCCTTCGGAAACCGCATCTGCCGGAAGTGTCACAGCGGCGTGATTGGCCGAAAGTTGGTCCGGTGAACGTTTTAACACGGTCGCGCCCGTCTTTTCATTCAGGAGTAGAAACGCACCTTCAATCTCGCGTGGCTGCAAGCCGGATTGTTGCAGCGTCAGTCCCGCGAAAAGCGTAATCGGCTGGTTGGTCGCCGTGTTGCGGTAGGTTGACGCAATCAGCGAGGTGACCAGTGGCGGGTAATGACGGTAGACCCGGATATCGTCAAACCATGCTTTGCCGGTCATGCCTTTGCGCACGTAGGGTGCAACCGTGATACGCACGGCATTCGTCGGGATGACGCGTGTTGCCCCGTGCACGCGTACCCAGTTTCCGGCGGTATCGCGCAACCCCTCCGCATAGGCGCCACCGATGAATTTGCCCTGCGCATCGGACCATTCCATGCAGATGGTTGCACCGGATTCATCGCCTGCCAGCTGCTCGGCTTTGACCCAGACCTCAAACGCGTAGCAGCATCCTGTTGGAATCGAGAGCGTTTGCGCAGGGAATGAATAAAAGTGGGGATCTGTATTTTCGAACACCAAGCCGCGCGACTGATTGCGGCCTGTTCCTTCGCAAAAGCGATAGACCGGCTTGCGTTCCGACCAATGCAGAACATTGCCTGCTGCCGAACATGCTTCAAATCCGGAGTTTAACACAACATTTTCTTCTGCCTGAAGGGAAAGCACACCGATCCAGCATGTCAGGGAAATCAGTAACCGATTCATTGTGATACCTCCTTGCGTTGCGCGCGCTGTGTTACCGTACTCGACACAAATCCATCTTTCATTTGCGTTACGATGCGCGTAGCATCTTCAACGTCCGTGATGGAACGCACGAGCGTTCCATCCTCTAAGCGCGTCAGCGAATAGCCACGCTCAAGCACCGCAAGCGGGTTGAGCAGGGTCAGCTGCTGGCTGATCATCTGGAGACTTGCGCGCCGTTTTTCAATGGCATAAGGGAGAATCCCCTGAAAACGCTGCTGCACGAGCGTGAGCGCCGTGCGGTGTTCGCGCGTCATCCGTTCCTGCAGGCTTGCAAGGTGGTGTTTGGCCTGATCAATGCGGTTGCGCAGGGTGCGCGATTGGGTTACCAATGCGTGTGAGCAACGCATGTTGAAAGTATCGATTTTTTGTGCGCGGCGTTCCGCGGACTGCGTCAGATGGCTTAGCAAGAGCCTGTGCAGCTCTTCAATCCGCTGTGTGATTTGCGCGTGAGGAGGGAGCACGATTTCAGCGGCAGCTGAGGGTGTCGGCGCACGGACATCCGCGGCAAAATCGCAAAGTGTGAAATCGGTTTCATGCCCGACTGCGGAAATCACGGGGATGGTGGAACCCGCTACCGCGCGTACAACGGACTCCTCGTTGAAGGCCCAGAGATCTTCAATGCTGCCGCCGCCGCGGCCGACGATTAAAACATCGGGGCTCCACGCTGAGGGATCGCTTGCGTTGTTGAAGTAGTGGATCGCATGGACAATTTCAGCGGCAGCTTCGGAACCTTGGACTTTGACTGGGGCGAGGCGCACTTCAACGTTAGGGAACCGTCGGTTTAAAATGGTCAGCATGTCGTGAATGACTGCGCCTGTCGGAGAGGTGACGATACCGATGCGCCGCGGTAAGAAGGGAAGTTTGCGTTTGCGTGACGCTTCAAAGAGGCCCTCTTTTTGCAGGCGCGCCTTCAGCTCTTCAAACTGGCGCATCAGATCGCCCTGACCCGCCGGCGTAAGGGTCCTGACGATGAGTTGGTAGTTGCCCCGTTCCGCATAGACCGTGATCGCGCCTGTTGCACGCACTTTCAGTCCGTCCTTGAGTACAAGGTTGCTGGCCAGACGCGCACGTGCACTTGCAAAGAGTACAGCGCTCAGCTGTGCGCCACTGTCTTTCAGTGTGAAATAGGCATGGCCGCTGGGATAAATCTTGAATCCTGAGAGTTCGCCCTCCACGCAGACGGTTCCAATTTCGTCTTCGAGCGTTGTCCGAATACGTTGGGTGAGATCTGAGACGGAGTAAATGTCGGCAGGGTTCATGGTTCGTCCAGCTTGCCTTGATAGGCGACGCGACGTACCTTCTGGATCGAGGTCCGCTCCAAGGGGTCGCGGTGTATGACCAGTTTGCGGATATGCTTGTATTCCGCAAGGGCTTTACTTTGTTCCGCAATAATCGTTTTGATGATTTTTTCGACTTCGGCCCAGCTCGGTTCAACACCCTGCTGGCTCGCGGTGATCGCTTCAAGATTGGGAGTGACGATGGCACCGACGCGTTCGCCTTTGACATCGCCGACCGTATAGCCGATCACCACAATATCGCTAATAAAAGGATGACGAGCAAGTATGGTTTCGACCTCTTCAGGGTAAATATTTTTGCCTTCGCGATTGACGATCAAGGCCTTTTTACGTCCGCAGATCGAGATAAAACCGTCTTTCCCCATGATGGCTAAATCGCCGGTTCTCAGCCAATCGCCGTCGAATGCTTCGCGCGTCGCTTCCGGATTGTTGTAATAGCCCTTCATAACAATCGGACCGCGGACTTGCAGTTCCCCTACGCCGTTTTCATTCGGGTTGGCAATACGAACGGTAATATTCGCGATCGGTTTTCCGATGGAACCGACGCGCGGGTTCTTCAACGGATTGACAGCAACGACCGGTGAACACTCGGTGAGACCATAACCTTCAACAACCGGCACGCCCAATCGCATGAACCCCTTGAGCACATGAACCGGGCAGGGGGCCCCTCCGACAACAAAGAGGCGCAGACGTCCGCCGAGGTTTTTCATGACCTTTTTTCCCACAATCGCTCCTAACCCGATTTCCAAGAGAAATGTGGCAAAGCGGCTTGTTTCAATTTTCGCCTCAATTTTTGCGAGCAGTTTTTCCACGAGCAAAGGGACGGCCATGATCAAGGTGGGACGCAATACGTTGATGTCATCGGCGACGGTGCGCAAGCTCTCAACAAAAAACATGCCGGACATGCAGTACATGGGCAGAACAAAATTGGTCAGGAAGGAAAACGAATGGAAAAGCGGCAAGACGATCAGGAAATCATCGTTGGGCGTGGCCAGATTTTTCATCCACTCCAGCGAACCTGCTGCATCGGAACAGAAGTTATTGTGGGTTAACATCGCGCCCTTCGGTTTTCCGGTGGTTCCTGAGGTGTAGATAATCGACGCCACATCCTGCGGATTGACGGGATGGCGCGCATAAAAATCAAATTTGGTTTCCGCGACGGAGGCCTTGAGCGAGTCATAGTCATGGCAGGCTATCGAAGGGATTTCAAACGCGAGGGGGAGCTGCGCATCGATAACGACGATATTTCGCAGATTCGGAAGATCGGCACAGACCGCTTCGAAGATCGCACGGTGTTCCTTCTGGATAATGGCGAGCGAGACGCCCGCATCGTTCAAGATGTAGCGGATTTCATCGGCGCGCAGCTTGGGATCAATCGGCACCACGGTAATGCCCACTCCGGTCAATGCCAGGTAAGACTCCATCCATTCCGGTGAGTTTTCAATGATCAGGGCGGCACAGCCGCGATTCGCCTGCATCCCGATGCTGTGAAACGCCTCGGACATTTGACGGACACCGAGCTCAAATTCCTGATAAGTTTTTGTTTGCCATTGAGTGTCACGCCGATATTTGAGTGCAATGCGTGTCGGTGACTTTTCAACAGCTCGTTCCAACAAAAATCGTATGGTCATAATACTCCAAAAACAACACTACTTGGTATCAATTTGCTTTTCGACAAAATATGAAAAATTGTCAAAATAGGCAAGCAAAAACAGTCGTGTGGTCGATCAATTAATCACCATAACCGGTGTGCTGAGCGGTAAATAGAGATAGAGTTCTTCGATTTCTTCCGTGGGGAGGAAAAGTCCCGTCAGAGAAGGTTGCTGGGCTGTTGTGCACGAAAATTTGGAAAAGAGGCCGAATGCCGTCTCTTGCTGGTTATCGTTCGTCTCCGTGATGATCCAGCAGGTCGCGGCGAGGCGTTGCTTGAGTTGTGCGGACGGGGATTGCCCCGGCTGATCTTTCTTTCCGCGTGAGCGCACCTTGTAGTTGCCTGGTGCGAGTGTGGCGATGTCCGCGGTATCGAGGCTGTAGCGTTTGAAAAAACGCCCGTTGAGGGTCACAACCATGGATGCCGACTTCCGGTTGATAAAGAGTGCGAATCTGGGGTTCTTCATCACCCAGATGTTCATATCCAGCTTCAGCTGGGTTGGTTTGTCAATGCCATTGACGATGCTGATATACTCCGGATTCGTGCCGGTCTTGCGCGCGATTTTGCTGATGGAGTCTCCAGGACCAATGCGCCATTTCATTTTTTCAGGCATCGGATCTTTTGAAAACAGCAGCTTCAGGTTGATTTCCGCGATCTTGCGTTCGAAGTTTGGCATAAACGCATCGACATCGGCGCGCGTCAGCAGGTGATGGTAAATCATGCGCGCTTCAATCAGCGCATGCGCGTTTTCAGCCGTTGTCGCCTGCGTCACGAGGCTTTGCACGGTGGCCGGCATTTTTCGCAGCGCAGCGTCAGGGGCGCTAGATGCGGCGGCAGGTTTTTCTGCTTTTTGCGGCGCGGCTACAGATGCGGCTGGGCTGCCTCGCTTGCTGCCCAGCCAATGCGAAAGCAGGTGCTGAGTAAAGGAAGGCTTCGCGCGTTTTGACGGCTCTTCGTGCGCATCGTACCGCTCTGCCTGCAAAACATCACCCGCAACCGGAGCCTTCTGGAGACCCGCACATCCTCGAATACCGAGGAAAATCAGCGCAATGAGGGGAATCGCGATAACAAATCCCCACAAGAGGTGGTGTTGGGGCGTGCGCTGCTGACTATCAAATTCAACTCCGTAGGAACTGCGGATAAACATGGTTGTCCTGTGAGGCGTGTGGCTATGATATTTTTTTGAGCATGTCGCGGACCGCCTGTTCGATGCCAACGAATACGGCCTGGCAGATGATGCTGTGTCCGATATTGAGCGTATGCAGGTGTGGAATCGACAAGATCGGGTCGATATTCTCGATGCTCAGTCCATGGCCTGCATTCACCTGCAACCCCAGCGCATGTGCGCGTCGGGCTGCGGCGATGAGGCGTTGAAGCTCTTCTGCGCGCTGTGGCCCCGTCAAATCGGCATACGCCCCAGTGTGGAGTTCAATGCACGGTGCGCCAATTTCCGCGGATGCCTCAACCTGCGCCAGGTCAGGTGCGATAAACATGCTGACGTGAATTGAGGCTGCACGCAGAGCTGCCACAGTTGTCCCGAGGCTTGTTTTCTGCGCACAGACGTCGAGTCCGCCCTCCGTCGTCAACTCTTCTCTGCGCTCCGGTACCATGCAGATCTCATCGGGTTTGACCGCGAGCGCAACCGCCACAACATCCGGGTTGTTCGCCATTTCCAGGTTCATCCGGGTGGTGAGCGTCTTGCGCAGCGCATAGACATCCGCATCTTGAATATGCCGGCGATCCTCGCGCAAATGGATGGTAATGCCGTGTGCACCCGCCTTCTCACACAGCGCAGCAGCGGTTACCAGGCTCGGGTAGGTGGTTCCGCGGGCTTGTCGCAATGTCGCGACATGATCGATATTCACGCCTAACTGAAACATAAAAAACCTCTCTTCTCGCTAGTATAGCGATTTCCGCGTGCGACAACAGTGTAAAATGGTCCGTTAAAGTCGTTTTTCTTTTTTTTCCGTTCTTGCACTTGTCAGCACGCAAAAAATATGCTATTTCCTTAATTAAATAGCAAGCTTGAAGAATAGTGAACGAGCAACCTACAGAACGTGACGCACTCATTGCACTGAATCGGGTGCAAGGCATTGGCGCCATAACGGTCAAGCGGATCATTGATACCCTTGGATCAGCCGCGGCTGTGTTTCGGACAACCGAAACGCAGTGCCGTGCCATTCCCGGTGTCGGCGCGGAACGTGCAGCGCTTCTGCTGGAAGCCGTGCATGCCGTTGATGTCCGCGCGGAAACGGAAAAGGCGGACGCGTGCGGTGTAACGATCCTGACGTGGAATGACGCGGCCTATCCTGCGCTGCTCAAACAGATTGCCGATCCGCCCTTTGTTTTATACGTTGCGGGGGATGTCGCGGTATTGGATACTCCGGCGGTGGCGATTGTCGGCACGCGCCATCCAACTGTATATGGACGCGAGACCGCGCGCCGGTTTGCCTATCAGCTGGCGAATGCGGGGTATACCATTGTTAGCGGTTTAGCCGAGGGGATCGATACGGAGGCGCACACCGGAGCGGTAAAGGCCAAGGGCAAAACAGTTGCGGTGCTGGGCGGTGCGCTCGATTGCCTGTATCCGAAGTCCAATACCGGGCTTGCGCGTGAAATTGTCGCAGGGGGCGGCGCGGTGATCAGCGAATACGCCTTTGGCCGGCAACCGGATGTGCAGACGTTCCCCATGCGCAACCGGATTGTAAGTGGTTTGTGCAAAGGGGTTCTGGTTGTGGAGTCGCCGCTGAAAAGCGGGACATTGATTACCGCTGGACAGGCTGCGGAGCAGAATCGGAGCGTCATGGTGGTGCCGGGCCGGGTTGATTCACCGGCGTCGCAGGGCTCGCACCAGTTGATCAAGGAAGGTGCCCGGTTGGTTGCGCAGGTCGACGATGTGATCGAAGAGTTGCAGGATCTTTTTGCAGCTGGTCCGCAACGGAGTGAACACGGCACGGCTGCAACGGGGACGGAGCCAAGCGCGCGCGCTGCTGTTCAGCCTGCGCGTCCGGCAGCCGTACTTTCCTCGGACGAACGCGCGGTGCTGCAGCAGATTGACCATGCCGGTGTGCATGTGGATGCCGTAATTCGTGCAACGACGCTCGCACCGGGGGCGGTCCATGCGATTTTAGTCGGGTTACAACTGAAGAAACAGATACAGATGCTGCCGGGCGGCATGCTTGTACGTCTCTAACAAAACGCTTTAAGAAAGGATCAAAAATGGGTAAGAAATTGGTGATTGTCGAATCGCCTGCCAAGGCGAAAACGATTGCAAAGATTCTGGGTTCTGGTTATGTGGTGAAGTCGTCGGTCGGCCATATCCGCGATCTGCCTGAGCGTACGCTGGGCGTGGATATCGAGCATGATTTTCATCCGAAGTATGTGCTGTCTAAGGGCAAGGCCAAAGTGGTGGCGGAATTGAAGAAGGCTGCGAAGTCCGTGGATGCGATTTATCTGGCGCCCGATCCTGATCGCGAAGGGGAGGCCATTGCATGGCATCTCAAAGAGTCGTTAGCCGATGCCGCGCAGGACAAGCCATTCTACAGGGTGCAGTACAATGAAATCACCACGCGTGCGGTAAAAGCGGCCTTCGAACAGCCGGGAACCATTGACATCAGCCGCGTCAATGCGCAACAGGCGCGTCGCGTGCTGGATCGGATCGTGGGTTACAAAGTAAGCCCCATGCTGTGGAGTCGCGTCAAGCGTGGCTTGAGCGCGGGGCGCGTGCAATCCGTCGCCTTGCGGTTGGTAGCCGAACGTGAGCGCCAGATTCAGGCGTTTAAAGTTGAAGAATACTGGGTGCTGGGTGCAACGGTACGGCGGGCGACAGAACCGATGGATCCCTTTGCTGTCAAACTCATTCGCATCGATGGCGAAAAGCCTGCACTGAATGCGGAAGCAATTGTGAAAGGCGCGCTGACGGATCTTGAACACGCGCATCTGGTCGTGAAGGAGGTCAAGACGCGTGAGGTTTCGCGGCGTCCATTACCGCCCTTTATCACCTCCACGCTGCAGCAGGCGGCCTCGAGTGTCTGCGGGTTTTCGCCCAATCGGACGATGAGCTTGGCGCAGAAACTCTACGAAGGTGTCGATACCGGGACGGGAACCGTCGGTCTGATCACCTACATGCGTACCGACTCGGTCAACATTGCGCGCGATGCCCAGACCGCCGCTCGCGAGTTCATTACGGGCAGCTACGGCGCATCCTATTATCCGGAAACACCCAATTATTACAAGAGCCGCGCCAGCGCGCAGGAAGCGCATGAGGCGATCCGTCCGACCGATGTAAGCCGTACCCCTGAAAGTTTGAAGGGCATCCTTGATCCCCAGAGCCTGAAGCTCTACGATCTGATCTGGAAGCGGTTTGTCGCCAGCCAGATGGCGGCGGCTAAAATCGCGCAGAAAACAGTCGAGATGGAGGCTGTCAAATCGGATATCAGCCACCGTTATACCTTTTCCGCTTCAGCATCCGAAGTGCTCTTCGATGGTTTCTTGAAGGTCATGGCTCTGAACATCCACAAGAAAAAAGAGGAGGATGAGGATGAGGAGATTGATGAGGTCGACCGCCTGCCGCCTATGGTGGAGAATGACCGCTTAAATGTGCAGGAATGGCTGAGTGACCGCAAGGAGACCAAACCTCCGGCTCGCTACAGCGAAGCCTCGCTCATTCGCGCCCTGGAAGCAAATGGGGTCGGACGTCCTTCGACCTATGCCGCGATCATCGAGACGCTCAATTCACGCGACTACACGGTGCGCGAAAAACGGCAATTGGTTCCGACTGATCTGGGCTTGATGGTCAATGATCTGCTGGTCGCGAAACTCGATCCGCTCTTTAATGTCGGCTTCACCGCTGAAATGGAAGATGAACTCGACCATGTTGAAGAGGGACGCGTGGAGTGGACGCAGATGATGGCCGCCTTCTACAAGCGGTTTATGCACTGGATGGAACAAGCGAAGGAACCGCCTGCGGACCTGAATAAAGTCATGGCGGTCCTGGCCATGCTGAACGATGTCACCGCGTGGGCTCCCGAAGTTCAGCGGGGTAAACGGAAATACAGCGATGAGCGTTTTGTCTCGTCGGTGCGCGAGCAGCTTGAAAAGGGCGAAAAACCGATTACGGACAAACAGGTCGAGGCCTTGGCGCGCATCGCGCTGAACTATCGCGAACAGATTCCGAATGTCGAGCCGATGTTGATGGAACTGGGCTATTCAGCGCTCATTGACGCGGATAAGTCGCTGGCCAGTACCGAGGATTCAACCGCACGCTTCGCCGTGCTGGATGGTATTAAACTTTCTGAGTCGCAGACGTCCTTTGTCAATTCGCTACGCACGCAGGTTGAACGCGGACGCAAGTTGAGCGAAAAGCAGATCGCCGCGCTGGAGCGCATCATCGCGCAGAACGCCTCGCAGATCGAAAACTTCGAAAGTGTCCGCGATCGTCTGGGCCTCTCGGTTGATGCGCAGACGCTGGAGCCCGATAACGAAAGCCCCGTGTTGCTCAACTTGCTGAGTCATGTTACCACATGGCAAGAGCCCGTCAAACGGGGCAAGATGGTCTTTGATGACCATGCGTTCCTTGACAGTTTGCGCGAACAGTTCGACCGGCAGAAAGCGCTTTCGCCACGTCAGCGCAATGCGCTGCGGCGTATGTTATTCCGCTACAAAGCGCAGATCCCTGATTTTGATAAACATGCGGACGCGCTCGGGCTGACGAAAAAGGCTAAGCCTGGGAATGCGGAGTAAGCGGACCTTGTTCTGGCGCGCGCGCCACGATGCGGGCGCGCGCACATGGAGTTTAAAATATGGTCAAGACCATTCGTGTGAATGGATGTGAGTATGCGGTGCAGGCGGAGACCGTGTTGGCGCTGTTTGATGAGCTCAAGATTGATTTCAACCGAAAAGCAGTTGAGATGAACGGTGTGATCCTGGAGCCTGCCGCATATGCGACAACGGCGCTTCACGCGCACGATCAGATCGAGATCATCCAGTTTGTCGGAGGCGGTTGAGCGCGCGCTTACCGCCAAAGCAGCAGGGCGATACCAGCCAGGATGCCGGCCAATGCAAGTGCTTTCTTTTTGAGGTGCGACTCGCGGAATAAGGCGGCGCCCAGCAAAAACGAAAACGCGACGTTGGCGCGGCGGACCAGCGATAAGACGGAAATCGCAACCCCGTGTTCGCTGAGCGCGGCAAAATAAAACGCATCCGCGGCCACAAGGAGTACGCCGACCAGCGGAATGCTCCAGCGCCACTGGAACCGCGTGCGCCGCCAGCCTGCAGCATGTTGGCAAAGAAGTCCGATGCCGAGCAGGATAACGAGGTCGAGCTCAAACCAGAGCTGCATCATCTGTTTATCCATGGCGCAGGTCTGCAGAAGATGTTTGTCGTAAAGTGCGCTGCATGCACCGAGTAACGTGCCTGCAAACGCATAGGTAATGCCGCGGTTGCGCGTAAAGTGGATGCCCTCGCGCTGGCCGATCCGGGAAAAATACCAATAGCCCGCAAGGACGCACCCCATACCCAACGCCTGTGGCAACGAAGGGATTTCGTGATAGAGCACCAGTGCGCCGATGAGTGTCCAAAACGGCGCAGAACTGCGGATCGGCGAGACAATGGAGAAGGGTAAGCTTCGCATGGCGTAATAGGCGAAGATCCACGACGATGCAACGAGGAGTGATTTGAGTAAGACGCGTGTAAAGGCCAGGCCGGGAATGGCGAGGCAACGCAGGAGCTCTCCTTGGACAAGAAGCAGGCTGACATAGCTGATTGCGCCAAATGCCGTCGCCAGAAAAAGAACCGGCATGACGGCGTTGTCGTGGACACTCTTTTTCTTGCTGACATCGTAGAGCGAGAGAAAGAAGGCCGAAATCAGGATGAACGGAATCCACATGGGCTTAATCAGCGACGCGTTGGATGTCGGCGCCTAACCGACAGAGTTCGCTCTCCACGTTCTCGTATCCGCGATCAATACTGTTGGCATTGAGGATGTGCGTTTCGCCTTTGGCGCAGAGTGCGGCAATGAGCAGCGCCATGCCGGCGCGAATATCGGGGCTGGAGACCGAGGTGCCGTGCAGCGTCGTCGGCCCGGTAACGACAAGCCGATGCGGATCGCATTGCACCAGGCGTGCACCCATGCCGACCAGATGATCAACGAAATACATGCGGCTCTCAAACATCTTTTCGAAGAAGAGCACGGTACCGCGGGTTTGTGTGGCCAGCACGATGAGGATGCTCATCAGATCCGAGGGGAACATAGGCCAGGGACCATCTTCGATCTTCGGGATCGCATCGCCGAAATCGTACGTTGTTTTCAGCTTCTGATTTGCCGGGACAAAGAGGCGTTTGTTTTTCGCATCGATGCTCCACTTGACTCCGAAACGCCGGAACGGACTGGTCAGTACTTCGAAATCCGAGGCCTCGACATCGTCGATGATCATCTCTCCGCCTGTAACCAGCGCTGCAGCCAGATAGCTGCCCGCGTCGATGTAATCCGAACCGATGCGCTGTGTCGTGCCAGTGAGCGATTCGACGCCCTCAATGGTCAGTAGATTTGTCCCGATTCCTTTGATCTGGCTGCCCATGGCCGTGAGCATGCGGCAAAGATCTTGCACGTGCGGTTCGCAGGCCGTGTTGTAGATGGTCGTTGTCCCTTTGGCAAGAACAGCGGCCATGATGATGTTTTCCGTGGCGGTCACGCTGGCTTCGTCGAGCAGCATGTATTGGCCGGTCAAACCCTTTGGTGCTTTGAACCGGTAGGATGTCTGCGTGGCAATGGAAGCCCCGAGTTTTTTGAGTCCAAAGAGATGAGTGTCGATGCGGCGGCGGCCAATCACATCGCCGCCCGGTGGATAGAGTTTGACGCTACCACAACGACCCAGGAGAGGACCTGCAAAGAGAATCGAGCCGCGCACTTTGCCGCACAGTTTTCGGTTCAGGTGCGTGGTGCGGATGTTTTTTGCACAGATGGTTACGCTGCGGTTGGTGTTATCCAACGCGACGTCAGCGCCGAGTTCATGAATGATTTCGATCATGGTCAGCACGTCGGCGATCAGAGGCAGATTGGTCAGCGTCACCGGTTCGGCTGTCAGTAACGTTGCCGCAAGCATGGGGAGTGCGGCGTTCTTGTTGCCGGTCGCACGATGTGTTCCCGCAATGGGACGTGCACCTTTAATTACAAATTTTGCCATGAATCGGTTCTTTCTAAAGGGGTATGAGGCGTGCGGATCTCGGGAAACACAAACACGCGGCGCCTTTGCGCTACGCTGCTTCCGCGCCATCAGCATTCCAAAATAGCACGGCGTCTGTCAATCACACAGTTAAGGAACGCGCATGACAGACGTGAAACGCGCACGCGTTCAGCGCGACACGGTGTGGCTTGTCAAGCACCTACGCGTTTTTTCATAGCCGGTTTTCAGCATCTCCGCAACCGGTTTTTCCCAGTAGCTGGTATTGAAAAGTTCCAATGAAAACCAGGGATTTGCACCCGTGGACGTGATAATCGAAAGAATCTGTTCAAAGGGTGCAATGCCATCGCCCGGCCAGATGCGATCCGCATCGCGGATGGTTTCGCGCGGCGGCGCCGCAGGATAGTCGTTGATATGGAAGATAGGTAGTTTTGCCTGCGGAAGAAACCGCAGACCATCCAGCGCGCTGTTCCCTTTGTAAAGGTGGTAGGCATCGGCGAGAATGCAGGCGTCAGGGTGGCGTGCAGCAGCGGCAACGTGGAGACTGCATTCAAGGGTGTTCAGGTTGCTGGCGGCTCCCCAAAATTCCAGCACAGGGGTTACGCCGATTGTTTTGCCGAGTTCGAGAAGCGTATGGTAACGGTCTGCAGCGGCATTTTGTTCGAGGACGTATCCAGCGGCGTTGACACCTGCCGGTGACGCCGCGATAAAGCGACCGCCGAGCTGCGCAACGCGTTCCATGTCGCGCGTCATTTCCTCAAGTCCGTCGCGGCGTACAGCATCGTCGTTCACGGCCCATTTCGCAAATCCGATGGCGCCGATCACGGTTAAGCCGTTGTCGGCAAGCTGTTGGGCGTGGGCGCGCAGGCCGGGATCCTGTTTAGTGGCCGTGGCGATGTCGCTGCACCAGGGCTCGATGCCCGTATAACCAGCGCGCGCGATCTGCTTGATCTGTTCGGCGAGCGGAAGTTTATATCCGCGGATGGTTCCGGTGTTGAGTGCGATTTTGTGCGTGGACGTTGCGCGTGAAACCGGCGGTATCTGCGCGCTAAGTTTCGGTGTCAATGTGCTGGCGCAGAGTCCAGCGAAAAGCGTAGTGGAAAAATTTCGGCGGTTCAGTTTGTTCATGTTCATTTTTTAGCAAAGAGGGGGCAGTGTTGCAAGCCACATTCGTCGCGGTCGCGCTTGTTATTTATATCCCGTCGCTGTATACTTTTTCACACCTATCTGTGAACAAGGGGGAGTGAATATGGTTACGCGTCGCATCGTGATGATGAGTCTTGTGTGTGGATGTCTTTCTGTAGGGGCGGGCGTCCATCAGGTCCCGTTAAATACTGCGCCGGATCGCGTTGCAACGCCGTTGCAGATCGCGTGGCCTTACATCGGCACACTGGTGCCGCGCAGTGCGTCTGCAATTGCGCGTTCGAATTGGACGCTGGGCTGTGAAACGCTCTGCCGCGATTTCGCTAATTATGAGGAATACAAAGACTATCTTGTGCCGTTAGGAATTAAAAAGATCCGGTTGCAAGGCGGCTGGGCCAAAACGGAAAAGCAGAAGGGCGTCTATCACTTTGGCTGGCTGGATAAGATTGTCGACGATGCGCGTGGACGCGGACTTTCGATCCTGTTAGAGACCGATTACGGCAATCCAATTTATGCGGGTGGCGGCGGTGCGGATCTTGCGGGCGGATTCCCTGTTTCCGAGGAGGCGCTTGCGGCCTGGGATCGCTGGGTGGAAGCCATGGCGGTGCACTACAAGGATCGCGTCCAGGAGTGGGCGATGTGGAACGAACCCGATATCAATAAGGCGCATACGCCCGACGATATCGCGCGCTTCAACGTGCGTACGGCGCGCATCATCAAACGCGTTATTTCCGATGCTCGGATTGCCGGTCTCTCGCTGGCCAACAATAAGCCTGCGCTGTTGGAGGCGTGCCTGAAGGCGATTCAGCGCGAGGGCGGTATGGACCTGTTCACCTGGTTCATCTATCACGGATACGCGGCCAATCCGGATTCCTCCTACGCCAACGTCGTGGAACAGCAAGCGGTCTTGGCGCGCTATTCGCGCACGGCGCGTATGCGGCAGGGCGAAAACGGGTGTCCCTCCGAGATGGCGCACCGTTTCGCCTTGTCGAAGATTCCCTGGACGGAGGACAGTCAGGCTAAATGGGATCTGCGGCGTATGCTGGGCGATCTGGGCCACGATGTAGAATCCTCGATTTTTACGATCTGTGACTTCAATCATACGGGGCGTGAAATCAATCGCAAAGGCTTGATCCGCGCCAACGCAAAGAAAGAGGTGATCGCGATCAAAAAAGCGTACTACGCTGTCCAGAACCTCGTCTCTGTTTTCGATGACACGTGGCAACGTTGTCCAGGTGCGGACGTTGGCTTTTCAGCGACGAACGTCGCCAGCTACGTCTATCAGAACAGCGCTACAAAGGCATGGCTCTGTGTCTTTTGGGAAAGCGATACGCGTCCCGCGGAATCATTCTGTACGCGCTCCGTGACGCTGACGAGCACGCAGACGTGGGAAGAACCGGTCTGGGTTGACCTCTTCAGCGGGCGCGCGTATGCTGTTCCCAAGGAAAAGATCAAACGCGATCACGGGCGGGTTGAAATCACCGATGTGCCGGTTTATGATTCGCCGACCTTCATCACCGAACGCCGTGCACTTACGCTAGCCCTGTAAGCATACCGTAGAAGTAAAGGGGCTTGAGCGCATAGACTTTGAGCCACCACCCTTCGCGCAGCTCCTTGGATGTATCCAGAAGCGTGAACGGAAATGAGGTGCAGGGTTTCTTGTCGTAATCAAATTCGCAGAGCAGCAACTTCCCGTATTGTGTGATAATAGGGCAGGCCGCATAGCCGTTATACCGCGCGACAGGTGCTTTCCCTTCCATGCGTGCGATCAGGTTGGCGACCGCAATGGGAGCCTGTTTGCGAATCGCGGCCGACGTTTTGCTGGTGGGAATGCCCGCAACATCGCCGAGGCAGATAATGTTCGTATATTTTTGATGGACCAGCGTGTGCTTGTCCGTCATGGCCCATCCTTCTTTCGCGAGCGGACCTTCGGTCCAGCTGAGTCCGGACTGAACGACAAAGTCAGGCGCGGTCTGCGGCGGCGTGAAGTGCAGGAAGTCGTAGGATTGGGTCACAGGCGTGATGGTCTGCGATTGATCCGCGTTCTGCGTGATCTGCTCCAGATAGACCTTTTTCGCCTGCGTATCGACGCCTTTGAGTCGTGTGCGCAGTTGGATCGGGATCTGCCGTTCGGCATAAATCGCCTCCAGCCGCGGTGTGTAATAGGGAATATCGTAGAGCTGTTTGGATGCGGTATAAAAATGGAATTTCCCGGAGTCACGCGTTTTGCTGCGGCGCATGAAATCATCCGTCAAGAGGCAGATTTTCTTCGGTGCTCCGCCGCATTTATGCTTGGTATACGTGTCGGTGAAAATCGCGGTCCCGCCTTTTTTGGCAAAAGCCTGCAACGCGGTCCAGGTCCGTTGCGCCCCTTCGAAATCATAGATGGAATGCGCATTGCCTGCGCCCAGCGTCGCGCGCGAAATACCCTCGACTTTATTCCAGTTCAACTGCAACCCAGGGGCTAAAACAAGGAAATCATAGGCCAGTGCGCCGCTGACCTTTGTCTGAACGGTCTTTTTGTCCGGGTCAACGAGCAGGACGCTGTCTTTGATCCAGGTGACACCGGATGGCATGCAGTCCTTTTGCGGTTTCCAAACATCAGAAGGCGCGTAAACGCCTGCGGCGATCAGTGTGAATCCTGGCTGATAGAAGTGCTGCGCGGAGGGATCAATGACCGTGATATCCGGCGCGGAAAGTTGCCGGGCGAGCTGTGCGGCAACGGTCAGTCCCGCGGCACCGCCGCCAATGATGATGATTTTCCCTTTCGCATGGCTGCGCGTGGCGCGATAGAGTAAGGCACCCGACGAAACGGCTGCTGCTGTTGTTGCTGTTAAAACAAGAAACTGCTTGCGTGTCAGATGCATGTTTCACCCTCCCGTGAATTTCGCAAAACTGTAACATGCCACCCCTCAATTGTCGAGGAAAGAACCGTGTGCGCGGAACGCGCGCACGCACGGAGAGAGGGCTTGATTACCGTCCCGGTTTTTGGTATAGTTCAACCTTAAATCGAACGGATTATCGAGTGATAACGCCTGTTCGGAAGCGAACGTATGGTCGCAGAATATGCGAACGTACAAAGCGGATTAACCCAACAGACATGCAAAAACGCGTGTTATGCGGCATGTTTTGTAGTTAAGGATCATCAAGAATGGAAATGCCTGTCTCGAGCCTCACCGGGCTCTCTCTGAAGGATCTGCTGGATGCGGGTCTTCATTTTGGTCATCAAACGAAGCGCTGGAATCCGAAGATGAAACGCTATATCTTCGACAAGCGCAACGGAATTCATATCATTGATTTGACGCAGACCGTCACGCTCATCGACGAAGCGGCTCAGTTCCTCAAGGATGTCGCGTTGAGCGGTAAGAAGATTCTTTTCGTCGCAACCAAGAAGCAAGCGCAGGAAGCTGTCAAAGAAGCAGCCGTCGCCTGTGAGCAGCACTACATGACCGAACGCTGGCTGGGCGGCACGCTCACCAACAATCAGACGATCCGCCGCAGCGTCCGTCGCATGCGCCAGATCGAAGCGATGGGCCGCAACAACAACGGCGTCTACTCGGTTCACAAAAAGGAAGCCTCCTCGTTGCGTCGCGAGCTGGAAAAGCTCCAGAAGAATCTGAGCGGCGTTGCGGACATGGAGAGCAAGCCGGGTGCGATGGTGATTGTCGATATCTGCCGTGAACAGAACGCGATCAACGAAGCGAAACGCCTGGGCATTCCGGTCGTTGCGATCGTGGACACCAACGCTGATCCTGATCCGGTCGACTATGTCATTCCGGGCAACGATGACGCGGTCCGCGGCATCAAGATGATCGCCGATGCATTTGCGAAGGTGATCAAAGAGGCCAGCGATGAATACAGCCGCGTGGCTGCGGAACGTCAGCGTCAGCGCGATGCTGAACAGGTTCAGCAGGATGCGCAGGATCGTGCAACGCGCCGTCCGCGCCGCGAAGGCGATGACGCTGCAGCGCGTGCAAAGAGCCGCCTGAATGAGCGCCGGAAGAGTGCTTCCAAGGCTGCAAAGGCTGGTCTTGAGGCGCGTGCCGCTGCTGTTGAAACGGCTACGGAGGAGGCTGCTCCTGCAGCAGAAGCTCCGGTTGCTGAGTAATCCGTTGTTCATCGATTTCAATAAGGAGTTTTTCAAATGGCAGATATTACCGTCGCAATCATCAACGATCTTCGCCAGCGTACTAATGCTGGCATGATGGATTGCAAGAAAGCATTGATCGATACCAATGGTGACATGGACGCTGCGATCAAGATCCTTCGTGAGAAGGGCCTTGCTATTCAGGTTAAGCGCGCCGACAAGGAATCGAAGGAAGGTATTATCAAGGCGATCAGCTCAGCCGATGGCAAGACCATCGCGATGGCTGAAGTCAATACGGAAACCGACTTTGTCGCTAAGACCGACAATTTTAAGAACTTTGTGACTGTGGTGACGCAGAAGGTGCTGGATGTCGGCGTTGAGTTCGGCGAGTCCCTCAAGGATGAGCTGATGACCATCGTCTCCCAGACCGGTGAGAACGTCAAGATCCGCCGCGCAGCGCGCTATACGCTCAGCTGCACGGGCAAGATCGAGTCGTACATTCACATGGGCGGTAAGGTCGGCGTGCTGGTTGAGGTCGCCTGCGGCAAGCCTGAAACAGTTGAGCAGCCGGCGTTCGCGGAACTCGTGCATGATCTGGTCCTCCAGATTGCAGCGGCATCGCCGCGCTACTTGGTGCCAGAGGAAGTTCCCGCTGATGTTGTGGAAGCGGAAAAGGACATCTATCGGACCCAGGTGCAGGATAAGCCTGCCAACATCATTGAGAACATTCTCAAGGGTAAGATTCAGAAGTTCTATTCCGAAATCTGCCTGATTCATCAGCCGTTCGTCAAGGAGCCTAAGCAGAGCATCACCGATGTGATTGCAGCCTGTGCAAAGGCTACCGGCGATACGATTACAGTCAAGCGTTTTGTCCGCTTCCAGCTCGGCGCGTAAGCGTTTGTGCGGATGGGACATCTAAATTATTTCGACTTAAGTCGACAAAACTCGATTTAAGTCGATTTAAGTCGAAATTTTTTATGAATATTGAAAAACGTTTTCGTGCGCTGCTTCCCGAGGCGCGCCGCGTTGTGATCAAAATCGGCACGCGCGTCATTGCGGAAAAGAGCGGCCGCCCGGATATGGGACAGCTGCAGAGTCTGGTTAAGCAGGTGGCGCAGTTGCATGCCAACGGGTACGAGGTTCTGCTCGTCTCGTCGGGGTCAATCGCAGCTGGTGTTGCAGTGTTGGGGTTGTCGGCGCGTCCCACAGCGGTTGCCGACCTCCAGATGTGCGCTGCAGTTGGGCAGGCGCGGTTGATGTCGCACTACGAGGATTTTTTCTCGTCAGAAAAGATTCTGGTTGGTCAAGTGCTCTTGACGCATGCCGATTTCCAGCATCGGATCCGTTACGCCAATGCAAAGCGGACCATGGAACACATGATAAAAAGAGGAATTATTCCCATCATCAACGAAAACGATGTCGTTGCGGATGAGGAGATCAAGGCGGGATTATCCCTCGGCGACAACGACTACCTCGCCGCACTGGTTGTTAAATTAGTGCGCGCCGATATTCTTGTCATTCTGAGCACGGTTGACGGTGTCTTGGATAGTCAGGGCCAACGCGTTCCTTATGTGGATAAGGTCGCGGATGCATTGAAGCTGGTCAATCCTGAAAAAAGTAGCGCGCTCTCCAAAGGCGGCATGGATTCTAAGCTGAATGCCGCCAAAATTGCCGCCAAATCCGGATGTGGCGTCGTGATCGCGGATGGTCGCAAACCAGACGTTTTGTCGTTGGTGATGGCGGGCGGCGATACAGGGACCTTGATCCTGAGCAACGTATTGTGATGGATTTTCAGATAGAAAGCCGCGCACGAAAACGTGCGTGGCTTTTTTTATGTCGAAGGCTGTAGTTTTTTCTGCATCCAGACGGTGTCAAAATAACGTCCGTTTTTCTTGCCGACGCCGGAGAGGCGACCACACTCGGAAAATCCGTGTTTAAGATGGAAGCGAAGACTCTCGGGGTTGAGCGAAGAGATTGTCGCTAGCAAGGTGGTGATGTGTCGCTTACGCGCTTCATCCTCCAGCTGGTCAAGGAGCGCCTTGCCATGTCCTTTGCCCGTCTGATCGGGATGGAGAAAATAGGCAATTTCCGCTGTGTGCGCAAACGTTTCCATGGGTTGGTGCGGACGTAACAGCCCAAATCCGATCAAGTCGCCGGCCTGCGCCTTCATGGTCAGGACCGGATAGCTTTTAGCCAGCAGCAGAAAATGGTCGAACATCGCATACGTCAGCGGTTTTCCCGGATAGGCCGCAAACGAATGCGTAACATAGTGATTGAACAGATCGATGATGTCTTTACGGTCCGCCTCGATGAGTGGCTGAAACGTATAGTTCATGGTTCGACTACTCTTTTGGCAGGCACTCGATGAGCGATTTCCCTTTGTGCGTGACCGCAGTGGGATAATCCTTGCGAATCTCATCGAAAAGCTGTTTCGCCTCTTTCGGTTTTCCGGTTGACTGATAATAGTAGCCCAGATGATAGCGTGCATAGGCCCCGACTTGGACGCCGTCGCCATAGAAGCAGTCGCCGAAATCCTTGATCGCCTGTTTTAAATAATTTTCCTTTTCCTCGTCGCGCGACATCTGTCCCATATAGAGAAGCGCACACCCCGTGCGATTGGCTTTCGGATATTTGGCAATCAGTGTTTTCAGGCTCTCTTTGGCTTCGGGAGTGCGCCATTGCCTGTTGGCCACTTGATAGAGCTGTTCAATTTCGCGCAACTGATCGAGCGTGTAGGTCTTGCGGTCTTCTGCGGTTCTCCTGCGGATGCCCTCTTTGCAATCAATGGCCGTGGTTGCTGTTGCAGGCGGATTGTCTGTTCCGGCCTGAACCGTAAGGATGGACATGAGCGAGAGGAGCGTGTATCCGATATACGAGCAGGATTTTTTCATAGCTTTCCTTTTTTGAAGCGTTGGATCATTCCAACGAAACGAATTAATTTAATTTACAATAACGCTTCTTCGCGCTTTTGTCAGTACGATTCTTTTACAAATTCTGGTTAAACAGGTTGGCCATGTCGCAGGGGAGCGGTGCTTCAAACTCCATCCAGGCGCGTGTCGTCGGATGGCGGATGTGTAACCGGTATGCATGCAGAGCCTGCCGTGGCAGCCGTAAGCGCTGCCACGCTGCGGGGGGAATCGCGTCGTTCAGAAAATCGAGAAAATAGCGCTCGTCCACGCCGTACAGTTTATCGCCGACGACCGGGTAGCCAAGCGAACAGAGGGTGGCGCGGATCTGGTGCAGTTGCCCGGTCTTGGGGTAAGCCACAAGCTTGCTCATGCCCGCTACCGTATGCAGGCAGGTAAACTGTGTTTCACAGGTCACGGTGTCAGCCTCGGTTTGCTTTTCTACAAAGCATCGCTTTTTGCGTACGGGCGAGTGCGGATCATTTTCCAGTTTCCCGCGCGCGATGTAGGCTGGCGGAAACGCGCCTTCAACAAAAACAATGTAGGTCTTGTCGAGCGTGCGCATTGAAAATTGCTGGCTCAATGCTGTTGCCGCAGCACTGGTTTTCGCGATCACGACAAGGCCCGACGTTTCACGATCGAGTCGATGTACGAGGTGTAGGGCCTCTTCGCCGTACCCCGCTTGCTTGAGCAGCGCCCAGAGGGTGTGGTTGAAGTAGCGCCCAGCAGGATGGCAGGGGAGGTTGCCGGGTTTGTTGATCACCAGCAGGTCAGCGTCCTCGAAAATGATTGTATAGTCAATATCGACCGGTGGCTCCGGCAGGTCGGGCACGCAATACGTAATCTGATCGTTTGCGGCGAGTCGCGTTTCAGGAGTCGTTGCTGCATGGTTGAGCAGCAGGCGGCGCTGTGCAATATGGCTCAGCCATGTATCGCGGGAATGATATGTGAACCGTGCGACAAGGTAATCGATGAGGCTAACGCCTTTAGCCTCATCGGGAACTGTTGTCTGTGTGGTCCGTTGCATGGTGCTCATCCGTCGTGTTAAAAATCGCAGCCCTAGTGTGCAGGCGATCGCGGTGTCACGAGAATGTATTCTGTTGTGAGTTGCGCACAGAGCAGATGCTGACTGTCAAAGATGTCGATGCGCATGGAGACCGTGTAGTTGTTGTTGGGCTTGCGCGTAAGCGGCGTTACGGGCGTCGGTCTGGCATACCCGTCGGACACAATGCGCTTCAGGTAGGAAATAGAGGCTTCCTTGGCGACAAGTTCACCGGAAAGGTTCTGCGCGGCAACCAGTTTCTCCGCGAGACGGTAACCCGCGAGCGTTGCGCCGGAAAAAATCGATCCGGCAAAGAGACACCCTTTGTCATTGATGTTGCGGTCGAGCGGAATCACCATCGCCTCGCCTTCTTGGCGTATGCCCATATTATCCGCAGCAGGAACGGGGTGGTTCATGACGTCGTAATCTCCTGATTAAAATGGTTTTATTGTTCTGCACCGCGTGCGCAAAGGGTGTGATACAATGCACTTGATGTGGTGCAGTCCATCATGTTTTCAAACATGCCTTTATGGCGAAGCGCAGCCAAAGCTGCGGCCTGAAAGGACATATAGGGTCCAGCTGCGTCGAGCGGCGTAAGCGTGAGCAAAACGATATAGACGGGCTGATGATCCATGGTGTTAAAATCAATACCGTGCCGCACAATCCCGAGAGCGGCAACCAGTTGCTTTACGCCCTCGGTCCGCGCGTGCGGACAGGCGATACCGTGTCCGAGGCCCGTCGACATCGCTTCTTCGCGATGTAAAACCGCCTGCAGTGTCGCTTCGCAATTTTCAGCATCCAGCACTTTTGCATGGATCATCAGTGCGAGCAACTCGCGGATAATCGCCTCTTTGGTTGTGCCTTTCAGGTTAGCATGCATCGTCTGTGGCGATAAATAGCGCGCCATCTGTTCATGCTTGCGGATACGCACCAGCTCCTGATGTGTGATCTGCCTTTGGCGTTCATCGTCGAGCAGCTTGCGTAGTTCACGGACTGTCTGTTCATATTCCGCGACGACTTCGATCATCATCACGCGGATGATCGAGATCATGTCAGAGGGGGAGTCGAACTGGATTTGTGTCGGTGTGATGGTAATGGAGATGACGATGTCATCCTTGCGGGCCTGATAAAGACCCTCTTCGCGATTTAAGGCGTGCGTGAAGTATCCGTCGCGGGTCATGCAGAGCAGCAGCTTGTCTAGCAACATGGAGACGATTTCCGCGTTGGGAAACGTGTACACAAGCGAAGGCGCGCTTGTGCTTTTCTGGAGGGCCTGCCCTTTTGCTGTTAACCCGGATTTCTTGTTGCCGTAGACGGCGACGAGCAAGGGCGGGGAGATGACGGTTGTGATGAGGGTCATCAAAACGGCGACACCGAAGACCTCATCGTTCAGCAATCCCGAAGCGCGTCCCGTTCCGGCCACGATCAAGGCGACCTCGCCACGCGGCACCATGCCGACGCCGATACGCAGCGCGCCCCGGAAATTAAAGTTACAGAGGAATGCAGGCAATCCGCAGCCCAGGAGTTTGGCGCAAATCGCGCCAGCCGTGTAGATCAGGCCGAAAACGAGCATGTCGCGCGAGGCCAACATTTTGACGTTGACCATCATGCCCATAACCGCAAAGAAAACAGGAACCATGAAAACATAGACGCCGTGCAATTTTTCACGAATCATATGGCTGAGGTCGGTCCGCGAAAGTGCCAGTCCGAGAACATAGGCACCGATGATCATGGCGAGCTGCGCCTCTTCAAATAGGCCGCCGAGGATCAACGCGGCTCCTAGCGAGAGAATGGCGATTTCCGTGTTCGAGCCGAGCTTTTTCAGACCGGAACTGAATTTATTGGAAACCATGACGCCGATAATCGTTGATCCGAGCCAGATGCCAATCGCCTTGACCGCGATCATGGCAATGGATTCCCAGCGCAATTTGCTCGTGTGCTCAGCCACTTCGACGCTGGCTATACCCATGCCGATTGCAAGGATTATAATACCCAGCACGTCGTCAATGACGGCGGCAGCAAGGGTGGTGACGCCTTCGGGGGAGTCGAGTTTTTTCTGTTCAGAAAGAATGCGTGCGGTAATGCTGACGGAGGTTGCCGTGGACATGACCCCCAGAAAAATACAGGCCGGATGCATGGCGGTAAACGTCGCGCCAGGCATGACAATCGGCAGCAGCCAGACGCCCAACAGGTTACCGAACAAAAATGAGAAAACAACGCCGGAGATGCCGACCAGACTGCCGGCAATCGAATAGCGCACAAACATTTTGAGATCGGTTTCGATGCCGACGAGAAAGAGCAGGATGATCGAGGCAACGGAACACATGCCGTACAGTTCAGGAGAAATCGGACTGCTGCCGCAGCGAACGGCCTCCGGCAGATAGAACAGCCCTTTTTCAAAACCCGCGATCGAGAGGGGCACGCCGCCAAGCAGGTAGGGACCGATCAAGATACCCGCGCAGAGTTCGCCCAGAACGCCCGACATCTTCAGGCGTTCAAAGAGCATGTTTCCCAGTCGCGCGGCAAAGAGAATGACGCCCAGCTGGATGACAAGCGTCGTCATCCGTGTCGTAAGTTCCGTGCTTGCGTCATTTTTCCCATTGGCGAAAACCGAAGACGCCAGAAAGGAAATAAAAAAGATTAAAACCGGTCGGACATAGGCCATAAGTAATTTCCAAGATAGTTGCACTATAACACAGATTTTGGGGGCTGTTCAAGTTTTGATCCTGTGTGAAATGAAAAAGAAAAACGGTACGGAGTTTATCCGTATCGTTTTGAAAATTATCGGGGATACTGCGGATTAGATCCGGACGGGCGCGCGTTTCAGCAGGAGGCCCAATGCGCGGAATACCATCCACGCTGCACTGAAGCAAAGAGCCATGCCCACCGCGCCTGCCACCCATGTGCTGACCGGCGCATGGGCGATCCAGGGACAGACATAATCCGGCATCGCACCGACAAACGCAGGCGCGCCTTGATGCAGGAATTGATATTTTTCAGCGACCCATTCCAGACCATCCGGAGACATGGATGCAAACGGTGCGAACAGCAGTGCGATGACGCTTGCTGCGAGCACAGGCGCGACACGACCTGGCTGAGCCGCAGAACCGTGGATCGAGGCGTGCACGAAGTGATAGCAGAACAGGGTGATAATCGTTTCTCCGATGCCAATGATCGCGTGCGTGCCAAGCATGGCAGGGACCACGGTGGCCCATGCGATCTGTCCATCGACGGCCAGCTGCACGCTGACGGATAAGGCGGCCAACACCACCGAACACCATGCTGCGATGCCTAGACATGCAAGACGCGCAAGCGGTGTCGCAACGCGTTTGCAGCCGAATTCATAGATCAGTCCGCCAAGCCCCGCGCCGATGATGGCCATGTTCAAAACATTCGCACCCAGTACCGTCAGGCCTCCGTCCGAAAAAACCAGCGCCTGGATGGTGACGACAAGCGTAAGGGCGAGAACGCCAAGCGGGGTTCCCAAAAGAGCCGAAGCCAGCACACCGCCCAGAAGATGTCCGGACGTGCCGCCTTGAATGGGAAAATTAAGCATCTGCAGAATGAAAATCAAGGCGGTGACAGCGCCAAACGAAGAGGCGCGTATTTTCTTCGTATCCAGGATAGTGGCGTAACCCGCAGCACCTATACCGAAAATACTCAGTCCCGCTGTGATTGGACAAATTGCTCCCTGAAGCATCGATTGTGGAATGTGCATACTAAACTCCTTATCTGAATATAGACGACATCTTACCAATCGACGTGCTTGGTGTAAAGCAAATCGATGGTTCATGGGGTTTTTCGGGCGAATCGTTTTGGTGTTAAGAATGATGCAGACTTGCGAAGAGGGCCCTTTGTTTGCTATTTTATCACTTTTATTCATCTCGATACAGGATTGATGCTGTGATTCAACTTGAAGATATCAGAAGCAGATTCAGCAAATTGACTGAGGCGCTGGAGGAAGTGCGCGGTTACTTGGATGTGGAAAACCGTCGTGCTATCCTTGCGCAGTTAGAAGATGAGGCTGCGAAGCCAGATTTCTGGAACGACCAGAATGTGGCCAAAGAGAACATTGCGAAGACCAATGCGCAGCGCGCTTTTGTGCGTCCGTTTGACGAGCTGGTCAGTCTGATCGATGATTGCAGCGTGATGTTGGAATTGTCCGAAGCCGAGGAAGAAGGCTCCGCGCGGCAAACTGCACTTGCGGAAGTTGCCCACAGTTGTGATAAGGCGGATGTGCTTTTTTCGCGTTTGCGCCTGCAGTCGCTGCTGGGTGGTAAGCTGGATGCATGCGGTGCTTATGTGACGATCCATTCAGGCGCAGGCGGAACGGAATCGTGCGACTGGGCGGATATGCTCTACCGCATGTACCGGATGTATGCGGAAGATAATGGGTTCACGGTCGAAATGCTCGATGAACAGCCCGGCGAAGAAGCGGGTTTAAAATCAGTCACCCTTTTGATTGCCGGTGCGTATGCCTATGGCTATCTCAAGGCTGAACGCGGTGTCCATCGTCTGGTGCGTATCAGCCCGTTCGATGCGAACAAGCGGCGGCATACCTCGTTTTCCTCAGTCGATGTGGTTGCTGAATTGGCGGATGATATCGAAGTTGAGATCAAGGAAGAAGATCTGCGCGTCGACACCTATCGCTCTGGCGGCGCAGGCGGTCAGCACGTAAACAAGACCGACTCTGCGGTGCGCTTGACGCATCTGCCGACAGGCCTTGTTGTGGCTGTCCAGTCTGAACGTTCTCAACACAAGAACCGCGCGAAGGCGATGAGCATGTTGAAGGCGAAGCTGTACGAATTGTACGAGGATCGTCAGCGCAAAGAGATGGAGCGTTTTTACGGCGAAAAGGGCGAGATCGCCTGGGGCAGTCAGATCCGCTCCTACGTGTTCCAGCCCTACACGATGGTGAAGGATCACCGCACCGACGAACAGACGTCGAACGTCGCGGCGGTGATGGACGGCCATATCCAACCCTTTATCGAAGCCTATTTAAAGCAAAACGCAGTCAAGGCGTAATCGGAGAGAAGCGAATGACGTATCACGAAGCGGTCAAGGTGTTGACAGAGAATAACCAGATGCAGGTTCTGCGCTTCTGGGAAAAGTTGAATGGTGCTGAGCAGACCGCGCTGCTGGCGCAGATCGCGGGGTTGGACTTCGCGAGTATCCGGCGGATGCAGCAGATGCTGGTCGATAGGTCGGAAGCTGTCGTCGCGGGTGATCCGTGTGCGCCGGAGGTCGTTGAATGGACCGATGCTGCCAAGGCGGAGGCGATTCGCGCCGGTGAAGTGGAGCTGCGTGCGGGTAAAGTCGCTGTTCTGGTCGTGGCTGGCGGTCAGGGCTCGCGTCTCGGCTATGATGGCCCGAAAGGCGCATATTCCATTGGACCTGTCAGTGGTCAGTCGCTCTTCTATTTTCATGCGCGCAAGATCGTGGGCTTGAATCACCGCTACGGCGTACGCGTACCTTTTTACATCATGACGAGCGATGTGAACGATACGGCGACGCGCGCGCATTTTGAAGCCAATGATTATTTCGGTTTGCCCAAGGAGGATGTGATCCTTTTCCGTCAGGGCGTATGGCCAGCACTTGACGCCGAAGGACAGATCATCCTGGATCAGCCGGGCCATATCTTCATGAGTCCGGATGGTCACGGCGGTACGCTCTCCGCGCTGGCGACGAACGGGTGCTTATCCGACATGGAGGCGCGCGGCATCAATACCGTGTTTTATTTCCAAGTGGACAATCCGATGATCGAAATCGGCGACCCGGCCTTTGTCGGGTTACACGTTGCGCGGAATGCCGATATCTCGCTGAAGCTCTGCGCCAAGCGCGACCCGTTCGAGGGGCTGGGCGTCGTGGCTGTACGCGACGGTTTATCGACCATGATCGAGTATACGGAACTGACCCGCGAGCAGGCTACACGTACAACCGCGTCAGGCGATCTCTATTTCAAATACGGCAGCGTGGCAATCCACCTCTTTTCATATGCCTTCTTGAAGGCGGAAGCGCATCGTCCGATGCCGCTGCATGTGGCGCATAAAAAGATCCCGGTCTGTGATGCCAGCGGTACTGTTGTGAAGCCGACAACAAATAATGGCTACAAGTTTGAAAAGTTTATTTTCGATGTGATGCCGGATGCCAAGACGGTGGTTAATCTGGCCTTTGACCGTGCCGATGAGTTTTCGCCTGTGAAAAACGCGGAAGGTGTCGATTCGCCGGCAACGTGCAAAGCCGATTTACAGGCCAAATGGCGGCGCTGGCTTGCGGCCTCAGGCGTGCAGGTGCCGGTTGCGTTGCCGATTGAAATCGATCCCGCCTATGCTCTCGATGCTGCAGATTTAAAGAAGGGCCTCTCTTTTCGGTAAGAGCAAGGATGCTGTTTGGATAACAACGCGAAGGAATAAGACAACGATGAAGACATACACGTTAGCAGTTCTCCCCGGTGATGGAACAGGGCCAGAGGTGATTGGTGAAGGGTGCAAGGTTTTAGATGCCGCTGCACAGAAATTCGGATTCAAACTGGAAAAGGTCACCTACGATCTCGGCGGCGCGCGTTATTTGCGCACAGGGGAAACGATCTCGGATGAGACGTTGAATGAGCTGCGTAAAGTCGATACGATCTACCTTGGTGCAATTGGCCACACGGACATCAAGCCCGGCATTTTGGAGAAGGGTGTTCTGCTTAAACTCCGTTTTGAATTGGATCAGTACATCAACCTCCGTCCGGTCAAACTCTATCCGGGTGTGCAGAGTCCGTTGCGCGATAAAACCGAGAAGCATATCGATTACTGTGTGATTCGCGAGAATAGCGGCGGCCTCTATACGGGGATCGGCGGTCTTTCGCGCAAGGGGACCAAGGACGAAGTGGCGATTCAGCAGATGATGTATACCTATGACCAGGTTGCACGCTGCATGCGTTACGCGTTCGACTATGCGCGCAAGTATGGTAAAAAGGCGCGCGGTGTCGGCGAGAACAATACGTTGGCGCTGGTCGGCAAGTCCAATGTGCTGACCTACATGTATGAACTGTGGAATCGTGTGTTCGCTGAAATCGGTGCTGAATACCCCGATGTGAAGCGCGAATATTATCACGTGGATGCAACCTGTCTCTACATGGTTTCCTGCCCGGAGATGTTCGATGTGATCGTGACGGAAAATATGTTCGGCGATATCATCACCGACCTTGCCGCCATTACGCAAGGCGGACTCGGCGTTGCCGCTGGTGGAAATATCAATCCCGCGGGCGTCAGCATGTTTGAGCCGATTGGCGGTACGGCGCCGATGTGGACCGGTAAGAATGCGATCAATCCGATCGCCGCGATCGGTGCGGCGGCCATGATGCTGAACGCGCTGGGCGAAGAGCAGGCGGCCGCAGCGATTGAGGCTTCAATTGCAAAGACAACCCCGAAGATGAAGAGCCAGCTGGCGAACCAGATGGGTTTCACCACCACGCAGATCGGCGATCTGGTGGCTGCGTCGCTGTAAGCGGGTACACTGTAAAAAAGGCGCTGCGCGGAGTTCCGTGCAGCGCTTTTTTTATGGGTGCATCGTTCGTTAACTGGGCAGGGTATAGCCTTTGCGATAGTTGGCTTTGACCATGGCGTCAGCCCGAGGATTGTTGACAAAGCGCATGGCCGCGGTATCCCATTCCAGCTTCGTATTCGGATTGCGGCAGGCAATCGAACCGAGCAGGGCGGCTTCCGCAGTGAGTCCTGCCACGCGGAAATCACTGTTGGCGCGCCGGCCTGCCTTGATCGCGTTGAGGAAGTCGCGCATGTGGTCACCGACACCCAGATTCTTGCGCGCGTCAAAGACGTTGGCCTGAATGAGATCCTTCATCCGCGCTTCGGGTATGACGCGTGCGCCGCTGGCACCGTGCGAACCATAGATGAGTGCGTTTTCGGTTCCGTATACGACGGCGCCGGCACGCCACTCCTTGCTCAGTCTGTTGCCGAGGTCGCGATCCGGTTCCAGCATCGGCGGACGCGGAACCTCATTGCAGAATTCGCCGTCGTGCCACAGAACCTTGAGCGTCTTGCGATTGGCCAGTTCATACTCGAAGGTGATGCGGTTGGCATTGGGGAAGGCGAGTGCATCCTTCTCCGGAGCCCAGCCTGGCGTGACCTCCGCCTGGATCGTGCGCGGCGGCTGCAAGTCAAGCGCGGTAAAGAGCGGGTCGATCAGATGACATCCCCAGTCGCCGGCGTTGCCCGTGCCGAAGGGCGTCCAGCCGCGCCAGACTCCTGGACAGAAGGCCGGATTGTAGGCGTGAAACTGCGCCGGACCGATCCATTTCTCCCAATTCATGCCAGCGGGGAGATCGTAATGCGTCGGTAGATCAGCGAGTTTGCTCTTCGAGTCAATCAACCGCATAGTCACCCACGTGTGAACCTCTTGAATGCGTCCGAGAATCCCTTTTTCTACCCACGAGGCAAAGACGCGGTTGCTTTCGAATGAGCGTCCTTGATTGCCCATCTGCGTGACCACGCGGTAACGGTTAGCCGCGGCGATGAGTGCGCGGACCTCTTCAATGGTGCGTGCCAGCGGTTTTTCAAGGTAGACATGCTTGCCGAGCTGCATGGCGTGGATGGAGGGCAGGGCATGCCAGTGGTCAGGCGTCGCAACGATGACCGCATCAAACGAGCTACCCAATTTGCTGTAGAGTTCCTGATAGTCCTCGAAAACCTGTGCGTCCGGAGCCAGTTTTTTTGCATGGCTGATTTGGCGCGGATCAACGTCGGCCAGCGCGACGATTTTGCCATAGCGCAAGAACTGCTGCATCACGGTGCGCCCTTGTCCGCCCACACCGACAGCCGCTGCGTAGACGGTTTCACTCGGGGGTGTTTGGCCGCTGTTGGCGATCACGTGGCGCGGCATGATACTGAAGGCCGCTGTTGCGGCGAGGAATGAACGGCGGTTGAGCGCGGTAGCTTTCATGGATCTCCTTGTTTTCAGTGTGTTCGAGGTTGTGTGCACATCAGGAATCCTTTGCCAGCCGGAACAGTAAATGGCTGGTCGGGCATGAGTTCCTGTGCAGTTTGGAAATCTGCAATCGCCGGGATTTTCAGCGTGTCCAGCGGTATTTTGCTGTGGAGTTGGCACTGCTGATCCTGTTGCGTAAAATTGGCGATCGCTAAAACGAGGTGGTTATTTTTGCCTGCGTAGACGGTGACAGGACAGAGCGGTTGGTTCGAGCGTATCGGGGTTTCAGGATCCCAGTAGCCGATCATCTCGGCATCGCCGAGGCGGGTTGTATCAAAGAATGCCCATAAGGGGCGGGGATCTCCGCTCCAAGGTAGACGCGCTGTCATACCGTAGACCATGCCGCGCCACCGATTGCCGCCATGCTGCAGCATCTCGCTCATGAGACCATACGGGATGCCCGATATTTCCGTCAGATAATATTCAGGGGGCGAATTGTAATTAAAGCCTTCCCCGAACCAGAGTTTGTCATAGTAGGGGAAAAGTTCCATGAAGATCAGGGCGGAAGGGCTGGAGCCGGCCAGACTGCTCCAGTGACTCCAGGAGTGCATGTCGATCCGTCGACCTGGATTGCCATCGGCATCGAGGATGCGGCGTGCGCGCTGCATGGATTTGCGGTCGAGCATCGTGTCGTCGATGTAAATGCCATCAATCCCGACATACTGGACGAGGTAATTCAAACCCTCAAGGAAGAAATTATTCCAGCGCGAATCGGGCGTCGTAATGACTGCCAGATCCAGCGTTCCGGACGGATACTCCTTGAAACGGATCGTCTCTCGCCATGCGGGGAGGATGGCGCTTCCGACATGCTGCATCAGCCATTCATGCGGTCCGTCCTTGTTGGTACAGGGCCACCCTGGAATCGCGGGATCGCGTGGCAGAATGACTTCGCCGTCGAGACTGTAGAGCGCAAAAAATTCGGGGAAGTTCTGCGTGATTTCACGCGTGGTGTAATAGACCTTTGTGCGGATGTTTTGCTGGCGGTTGCTGTGAACTGTTTGCGCAAGATAGCCGATACTGTCGGCATTGTAGGGGTAGTTGATGTAGGGGTTTTGCACGGTGTTGTGATGGTAAATCGCAACGTTGGCGCCGGTTGCGCGGATTTGCTCAGAAGCAATCCGTTTGTGCTGCCCGACGTGATAGTAGCGATCTGTCAGTTGCTTGCGCAGATCGAGCGGCTTAAAAGGGGTGAAGTAGAAATCAACGCCGTAGACGAGCGGTTGCTCCGTAAGCTGCTGTTTTCCGGAGTAGGCGACGAGTGTTGTGCCTTCCAGCCGAACACCGCCGTTGCCCCAGGAGCGGGGCGCTTTCAGTTTCTTCCATGCATAATAGGCGTTGATCAGCGCGCGCTCAAAATGATCGTCCTTGAGTCGAAACATCATTCCTGCGTTCGGAAGTCCAGCCCAGAAGGCGTCCTGCTGATGGTTGACATTCCATTTCCAGTTCAGCTGTTTTGGGAAGAATCCCCCTTTTTGTCCCAGTCCCATCGCATAGTGCGCACAGGCTGCATCGATTGGAAGGGTCAGGCGTGCTTCGTTGATTGCTTGATCGCCGCGGACCGCCATTTGAATGGAGCAAGAACCGTCCATTTCAAGAACGCCAGTGGTGGTCAACCGGATCGAGCCAGCTTCAGCGGTCGCCTGCCACTCAACACGAACCGGCGTGATTTTTGTAAACGAAAAGTTTTTTGCGATCCAAGTTGCATGATCAATACTGAACTGGGGTGCAGCGCTGAAGAACGGACGGCCCGTCTCGATGATGCGCGCGTTGCTGCCAGTGAAGTAGCTGGTGTATTGCGCGGGCAGTCCCAGATTAGAGAGAACGACGGTGCGTCCGAGCAAGCGAATCGTCCGCGTGGCGGTGTCAACCTGAAGTGCGGTAAACGGACGCGGCACATCGGTTTCCGAGTCGCCTCGCGTGGAGTTTAGCCAACGCAGGCGGGCCAATCGCCAAGCATCGTGAATCCCGTGATCGGCAACAGGCGCACCGTCTATATCGATGCGGAAGGCCAGCGTTTGTGAAACGCCATCCGCAGTAACCGTCACGGTTCCCTTGACGGGTTTATCCTGCATCGCGATGCCGACCCAGAGGGGCTTGACACCCTGCGCGGAAACGCGGGCTGAATGAGGGGTAATGGCTTCGAGCCGCGGGCAATCGCTGCTCCAGGTTAACGCACGCGCATGTTCGCTGACGACGCAGACCTGAAAGACATAATACTCGTTGGGCTGGGCCTTGCCGCGAAACGTAGTGAGCGTCTGCGCAGCGGGAAACCAATGCGCAGGAATAATGGCGTTGCGCACGGCATGGAAGCGATCCTCCCCGAAGAGCCAAAAGGGCGCTTGATGCGTAGCCACGAAATTTTTCCATACGTTGGTTGCCACGCGCGTCTCCATGCATTGCAAGACATGGTCGGCTTTAGGCGCCTGACTGGTGAGCGCTTCTGGAAGCATGTAGCCGTCATCGGCAAGGCTCAACAGCCCTATGCCGATGACACTAATCCCTGCACAAATACGGTTCATGTAGAAGAATTCCCCCCTTCATCAATATGGGTTAAGCTTAACACAGAAAAGGTTCTCATGCGATGAGAAAACAGGTGGGGATTTTTACGCTGCGATTTCAACGTTTTTACTCGTAAGTCAGCGCAGTCACTTTTATAATAATCCCTTTAATCCTTCATTCGCAATCAAACGAAAGTGAGCAGATCATGAACAGGTTAATCGTCGGGCTAATCATGGTGTCGTGTGTTCTCGGGGCAAACGCGCAGCAGCATCCGCGTGAAGCCACAGAATGGATCGTCTCCTATTCTTTCAATGCCAATAAGAGCGACTTGCCGCGCGTCTTGCTGATTGGTGACTCGATTTGCAATCAATATCGCGATGAAGTCAAGACCGCCTTGGCTGGACGGGCTTACGTGACCTTTTTCGCGACATCAAAATGTCTGAACGATGCGAGCTATATGACGGCGTTGTCCTTTCTGCTGGATGAACACCCGTATGCCGTGGTCCACTTTAATAACGGGTTGCATAGTTTGGGCAGCGACCGCGCCAACTGGGAGAAAAATCTGCGCGCCGCGCTCCATCTGATTCAGCAGAAGGCGCCGAAAGCAAAACTGATCTGGGCGCAATCAACGCCGCTTAAAAGTCCGGAGCTGACTGCGCGCGCAAAGGAACTTAATGCCATTGCCGCCCGTGTGACGACTGCGGAGAAAATCCCTGTTAACGACCTCTTTTCGCTCATGGATCCACTGTCGCGCGAAACCTACTGGAGCGATACCTATCACTACAAGAAAGAAGGCGTTCAGATTCTCGGTAAGGCGGTGAGCGCGTGTTGTCTCAATGCGCTGGGCCTGACACCTGCAACTGCGGAGGATGCGAAAAAGACGCTGGATGCCGCGGCGACGGCGACAGGTCCTGCGGGTAAGCTGAAGTAACAGCATGACACGATGCGGCACGGGAAAAAACGCGCAAGAGCCACGCGTTGTTCTGCACGATGCGTTGTCAGACCAGTGGCGTGAATTTTCCGCGCCACTGGCGTGTTATTCCACGTCGGATTTGTGCGATGTCGTGCCGCTCTTAGAGGAACTGGAAGCGCGTGTTGAACGCGAACAGCTCTATGCCGCTGGCTTTATTTCGTACGAGGCGGCTCCAGCCTTTGATCCAACCCTTCCTGCGCGAACGGATGCAGAATTCCCCTTGATCTGGTTCGGGCTCTTTTCATCCGTGCAGGTCTGTCCTGCTCCTGTCCCCGTGGAACAGGTTGCCGCTGCGCTCGACTGGTGTCCGGAATCTTCGTCGTCGGCGTATGATGCCGCACTCCGCAATATCCGTGCGGCCATCCAATCGGGCGAAACCTATCAGGTGAACTATACCTATCGGATGCGCATGAAGCAGCAGGTCGATAGCTGGGCGCTATTTTGCGAACTGGCGGGAGAGGTGCCGTTTGCGGCGTATGTGCAGACCGGGGCGTGGTCGATTTGCAGTTTTTCGCCGGAGCTTTTTTTCCAACGCGAAGGGACGCATCTGACGTCGCGCCCCATGAAAGGGACACGTCCGCGCGGCGTGACCGTTGAGGCCGATCTGGCATATTGCGATGCGCTTGTGCACTCCGAGAAGGAACGCGCTGAAAACGTGATGATCGTCGATATGGTCCGCAACGATTTTGGACGCATCGCCCGTCCCGGCAGCGTACAGGTTCCCTCTCTTTTCACACCTGAAAAATATCCCACGGTCTGGCAGCTGACCTCAACCGTAGAGGCGCAATCAGAGGTCTCCACGGTCGCCGTATTGCAGGCGCTCTTTCCGCCGGCTTCGATCACGGGTGCACCAAAGCGGCGTACCATGCAGATGATCCGCGAGCTGGAACAGTCGCCGCGCCGCATTTATACGGGGTGCATAGGTTACCTTGCACCTGGACAACGCGCGCAGTTCAACGTGGCCATCCGTACGGTCTTGCTCAATACCGAGCAGGGGTGCGGGGAATACGGTGTGGGTGGCGGGATCGTCTGGGATTCGAATGCGACCGCCGAATATGCGGAGACATTGACCAAGTCGCGCGCATTGCGTCCGTATCCGCGCGACTTCGCTTTGCTCGAAACGTTGCGGTGGGATCCTGCGGAGGGGTATTGGCTGGAAGCCTTGCATCTGGATCGGCTTGCGCGCTCAGCGGCATACTTTGGCATTCCGCTCGACGTGGCAGCTGTGAAAGCGGCGTTACAGCGTGCGGTTCACGCTGCACGCGAGTGTCTGCGTGTGCGCCTGACCGTTGCGCGGGACGGCGCTGTTCATGTTACGTGCGTGGCAGCCGCGACGGCTGCCACCTTTGGACGCGTCGCACTGGCAAAGAGCCCGATTGAGCGCCACAATGTGTTTCTCTATCACAAGACGACGCATCGTGCGATGTATCAGCAGGCGCTGGCGGAATGTCCGGGCGCGGACGATGTGGTGCTGTTCAACGAAACAGGGGAAGTGACCGAGAGTACTATCGCGAATCTTGCCGTGCAGCTGAACGGGACGCTCTACACGCCGCCGCTTTCCTGCGGACTGCTGGCCGGTACGTTACGCGCCGCGCTGCTCCAGGAGGGACGTTTGACGGAACGCGTCATCCGCGTAGATGAGCTTGCGCAGTGCGAAGCGATTTATTTTTTAAATGCCGTGCGGGGACTTCAGCGCATTACACTATCGCAGCTGGATCAGTAAATGGTCCACAATGAGCCGATGAATCCGATTTCCTTGAGGCCTTCGAGAACTTCAAGAATGCCAACAATCCAGATAAACCATAGTGCACTGAAAATGTGATTACGATAGACTCCAGGATTCACAGCGTACTGCTCAGGCTCATCAAATCCTGAAAAACGCGGAAAGAATGAAGGAACGTGTTTTTTATAATCAATAAAATCAGCTCCGAAAAAACGTTCCAATCGCCGCTCTTCGCTTTTGATCACAAAGGGATAGTAGACGGAAAACAACAGCGCAAGGAGGGGCGGGAATGTCAGTGTTTCCGTTGCGAAGCCTATGCCGATACCACCGAGCATGCTGAAAAAATAAAGTGGGTTTCTACACAGCGAATAGGGCCCTTTAGTAATTAATTTTTGATCTTTATAGCCGGCGATGTACAGGGAACACCACATCCGTCCCAGCGATGCAATGGCGACAAGAAACATGCCGATGAGAAACAAAACAAATGAGACTGCCGAGTTCTTCGTATCCCAATAACTGGTGGTACTGCAGAGAAAAAAAAGTCCGATGGCGGCTGCGATGCGCGATAGGGGTAGTCGAAGATGTTCAATGAGCATATTCATAACCAATGTGTTCCTTGAGATGAGAAAACGATCTTATCGTCCTTCGACGTCAAGAAGCGTCGTGTGTTTTTTTAAGAACCGCAAGGTGATCCAAACAGAAAAGCCGATGACCAGGAAAATTAGCCATCTCGTATCGAAGTGAAGATGCCCTTCAACAACTACATCGCCAATCACTTCGAGAATAAACATAAGGATGATCACGGCAAAGAAACCATTGTATTCACGGCGTAACACATTTTTTGCCGAAAATCGAAGCGCTGGCCGTTTATAGTGTGCAAATGAGGGAATAAATACGGGGGTAGCATTGGCCCAATCCAAATAGGTTTGACCAAACTTGTTTCGTAAAAACTCCTCTTCGGCAAAAATAATACGTTCGTAATACAGCCAGAAGATGAGCGTATAGATCAGTACCAGCCACCACAGATGAAGAAAAAGAACAACGCCAAGGCTCATGAAATAGTTCCCGAGATAGAGTGGATTTCTGACCGTGGAGTAGAGCCCTGTGGTATTCAACGTCTCGGCAACCTGACGGTGCGTGTTGCGCCCTGACGTTCCGTATGGTGTATGTCCGATCGTCAGGATGCGGATTCCAAGTCCGAAGAAACTAACACTTAAACAAAAGAGTTCCCACAGCTGGTCCAGTCGTTCGCTATTCCCAATAAAAGTAAACTCCTTGATAATGAGTGCAAACGCGACGAGTGCGATGACCGGTAGAAAACTGCGCCAACGAAACAACCAATTACCGGAACGTTCAAAGTCTTCTCTGAGTGGCATAATGTATTCCTTTTCAATGTGACAGTCATCGCGATATCGTTTACTGCTTTGTCTAGCGTGAATGCTTGCACATTATGGGACCGAAATCAAGGGGGCATTTGTGAGTTTTTTGTTAAATATTTTGTGTTGCATTTACGCTCGTTAAAATCGGTTTTTAGTGTGACAATTTGTTGCGCAAAATGATAAGGTCGCCTTTTAGTGAATTGTCTGCACGCGGTGGATTCATGCGTGCGCTGCTGTTTCTTGCGATCAATACTCTGTTACGCACGTATATTCTGGTTCTCAGGATGACTGGTTTTTGATACCGTAGTTTCCTGTTAATCCGATAGTTTGTGAGGATGTGCGATGAACAAAAATATTTGTTGTATTGGTGCTGGCTATATTGGCGGTCCAACCATGGCGGTGATTGCCGAGCATTGTCCGGATCGGACGGTCATGGTCGTGGATATCAATGCGGAGCGCATTGCCGCATGGGATTCGGATCAGTTGCCGATTTATGAGCCTGGACTTGACGATGTTGTTCGACGCGTGCGCAACCGTAACCTTTTCTTCAGCACGGATATCGAAGCGGCCATTCAAGCGTGCGATATTATTTTTGTTGGTGTGAATACGCCGACGAAGATGTTTGGCCGCGGCGCGGGATGCGCGTCGGATTTGCAGTATTGGGAGGCTACGGCCCGGACGATTGTCAACGCGGCGAACAGCGACAAGATTGTTATCGAAAAGTGCACGCTGCCGGTACGCACAGCGGCGGCGATGGAGCAAATCTTACAAGAGCATCCGCGCTATCACTTCGATGTGATATCCAATCCCGAGTTTCTGGCGGAAGGCAGCGCGATTGCCGATTTGGAGCATCCGGACCGCGTGTTGATCGGCGGACATCAGACACCGCAGGGTTTGGCTGCGATTGGGACGATTGTCGACATCTATGCGGCGTGGGTGCCGCGCGAACGGATCCTGACCACGAACGTCTGGTCGAGCGAATTAACGAAGCTCGTCGCCAATGCGATGCTGGCGCAGCGGGTCAGTTCAATCAATTCAATTTCCGCATTGTGCGAGGAGACGGGCGCGGATATCGATGAAGTGGCACGGGCCATGGGTATGGATGGACGTATCGGCGCAAAGTTTCTCAAGGCGGGGCCCGGCTTTGGCGGCTCCTGTTTCCGGAAGGACATTCTGAATCTCGTCTACATCTGTGAGTCGTACGGCTTAAAAGAGGTCGCGGAGTATTGGCGCCAGGTCGTGCTGATCAATGATTATCAGCAGGAACGGCTGGTCGGCAATATGCTCCTGGAAATGTTCAATACGGTGGCGAATAAGCGCATCGCCCTTTTCGGTTTTGCGTTCAAGGCGAACACGGGTGATACGCGCGAATCGCCGGCGCTCCGCATTGCGCGTTTGCTGCTGGATGAGCATGCGCAACTGGCCATCACCGATCCCAAGGCACTGGCGCATGCTCAGGGCGATTTGCTCGATGTGGCGGACCGCGTACACTTCACAACAGACCCCTATGAGGCAGCCCAGGGGGCTGACGCGATCGTGGTGCTGACCGACTGGGCCGAATACCGCACGCTCGATTTCGCACGCTTGTATGCGGGGATGCGCAAGCCTGCGTTTCTCTTTGATGCGCGCAATATGCTGGATCTCGCAGGGTTGCGCGCTATCGGGTTTCATGCGCGCGGTGTCGGAAAAGGCGTTGCTGAATAAGTTCCGTTTGCGGCGTGAATTGAGGATTTACGTTGCTGGGGGAAGGTGTTAAACTACGCCGCATTCAAAAAGGGAAGGCGGTATGAAAAAAACAGAGTGGATGATGCTTGGGGTCGGTGTGCTTGCGCAGGCGCTGTTCGCACAGCACATTGAAATTGTTTCAAATCATACGAACGCGCTCTATGCCTGCGGCGAAGAGGCAGGATTTTCCATTCGCGCGTATACGGGTGCAGACCGGAAAACGCCGCTCAAGGAAGGCGTGCTCTCCATCAGTCTCACCAACGATGGGTGGACAGAGCTGAAAAAGACTAGCGTGCAGCTTGCGACAGCGGAGGTCGCGGTCATTTCCGGAACGTTGAAGACGCCTGGATTTATGATGTGCCGGGTTTCCTATCAGGGCGCGTCAAAGACCAACATGACGTGGGGCGTCGCGTTTGACCCGCACTTGATCCGTCCTGGATCAACAAAACCTGCGGATTTCGATGCTTTCTGGGACCAGTCAGTTGCCAAGCTCGAGCGTGAGGTTCGTCTGGATCCGCGCGTGGAAAAGCTGGAGAAATATTCGAGCGCGAACTATGAGAGTTTCTTGGTCAGCTTTGCCACCTTTGATCAGAAACGCGTCTATGGGTATCTGTGCGTGCCGAAGAATGCGAAGCGGTCGATGCCGGTCCTTGTGCAAGTTCCTGGTGCGGGGCCTGGTGTTTCTGGGCCGATGACGGGAGCAGCTGCGCGTGGGTTCATAACGCTCGTGATGAATGTGCATCTTTTTGCGCCGGTGACGGGCGATGGTGAAGCGCAGAAAAAAGTGTACGATGCCTTTAACGATGATGTCAAAAAACAGGAGGGTGTCGAGCGCTACTGCGTCGCTTCGGCGCTCACACGGGAAACCTATTTTTATTATCGTGTGATTCTCGGTATCAACCGCGCGGTGAACTGGGTGGCAGCCCGCCCCGATGTTGACAAAACGCGTTTTTGGTACAGCGGCACGAGTCAAGGCGGTGGATTCGGATTTTATCTGTGCGGCTTGAACACCCATTTCACACAGGGCGTGAGTCATGTTCCAGCGCTGACGGATCTGCTGGGGTATACGCAGCAGCGCACGTCCGGATGGCCGCGCTTGGTCGAGGCGTATCCGGATGCGAGAAAAGAGGCTGTTGCGCGCGTCGCACCCTATTTTGACGGCGCCCATTTTGCAACGCGGATCACCTGTCCTTACGCGGTATCGATTGGGTTCATCGATTCAACGTGTCCGCCCTCCGCCTGTTATGCCGGTTACAATTCGTTGCGCGTCGCACAGAAGCGCGTTGTGCATGGGTTAGGCATGCCGCATCGCGTATTTCCGGAGATCTATCGCGCGTTGGATTTCCCAACGCATGGTCAGTAAAACGAGAAAGGTTTGTTGTACATGGAGAAGGAGCTGTTAGAGTTTGGTGAGCAACCGATTGCGGTGATTATGCGTGAAAAGGGAATTACCGCGCACGCGTTGGTGCAGGCCTCCAAGGTGCCGATGACGCACAAAATGGTAGCCCGCGCATGCAAAGGACGCAAGTTGACGGCCAATACGAAAAACATTGTGTTGCGTGCCCTGCAGAATGTGACCGGGGAAACCTACTCATTTGCTGATCTCTTTACCTACTGAGCGCGCATGCTCACAGGAAAAAGCGGCGCGCGTTGCTGCCGACCGAGTCGGACAGCTCGTCGGGCGTGCAGTGACGCAGCTGAGCGACCGTTTTACAAATGACGGAAAGATTGGCCGGGTGGTTGAGCGGCTTTTGCTGCTGGCTGTGCGTTAACACGTGTCCCTGCAGGGGGAAGAGATCCGGACAGTCCGTTTCGAGGAGCAGCTGGCTTTCTGGAATATCGATGACCAGTGCACGGAGCTTCGCGGCATTGGCGTTGCAGACCGCACCGCCGATGGAGATATAGCCGCCGAGATTCAGAATGCGGCGCAGGATTTCCTGCGAGCCGCTGAAGCCGTGGACCATAAAGCTCTTCAGCTGATTCCGGTGTTGCGTAAGGATATCGGTCAATTCGCCCCAGACGCGCGCACCGTGCAGAACAAGCGAACGCTGTTCTCCATAGGCGATTTCAATTTGCCGGAGCAGCAGGTTCCGCTGCTGGTCGCGCGGAACATCGCCGCGCAGACCATCCAAGCCGATTTCGCCGACCAGCGCTGTTGGATAGCGGTCGAGAAAGCCGTGCAGTTCTGTTTCCCAGGCCGGGGTGACCATAGCGCTAAACCACGGGTGGATACCGAATGCGGGGAGCACGACAAAGGGTAGCGGCTGATCCGCGACGCGTGCGACATCGTTCCAGTCGCGCTGCGTTGTTCCGCAGGTGCATACGCCGGTGATGCGTGCAGAAACGGCTTTCTGCGTCAGTTCAGAAAAGACCGCAGAAAGCCGTTGATCATGGATGTGTGTATGTGCATCGAACATGGCGATGCCTCGCATTCACACGTTATGCGCGAATTTGTCCAGCCTTCGCCAGCATCAGCGCTTCGACGCTCTGAATTTCCGCGAACCCTTGCGAGCTGACGGGATTCAACCCATTGCTGGCTTCCATGGAGGAGTCCGCCTCATTGTAGATCGAAGCCTTGCAGTTGGTCAGCGCGTTGAAGAAGATGTTCCCCTTGTAAAGGCCCACTTCAACCGTACCGCTTGCGAACTTGGCGAAGGTTCCGATCGCTGCGCGCGCCGCCTGGGTCGCAGGATCAAAATAGCGGCCATCGTAGATCTGATCCGCGACGAGCTTCGAGAGCTGTCCGAAGAGCAGTCCGGAACGACGGTCCATGGTCGCCTGATAGACGTACCGCAGGCAGGTTCCCAGCAGTTCCATGCCAGGAGCTTCATAGACACCGCGGCTCTTGGTCCCGATGATGCGGTTTTCGAGCGCGTGTTTCATGCCGATGCCGTTGCGGCCGGCGATCTTGTTCACGAGCTTCATCGCTTCAAGGGGCGAGACATCCTTGCCGTTGATCTGAACCGCGCGGGCCTTTTCAAAGCGCACGGTAAACTTTTCGATTTTGTCAGGAGCCTGCTGCGGCCAGACACCCATTGTCGGCGCGACGATGAGCATGGAGGTCTCCATGCTTTCCAGATCTTCGGCTTCGTGCGAGAGACCGGCCAGATTCGCGTCTGTGGAATATTTCTTTTTGGAGCCGACAAAGGCCTCGATGCCATACTTCGCCAGGAAATCGACCATCTGCGTGCGGCCTGGGAACTTCTTGAGCAGTTCCGCATCGCGCCACGGGGAGTAGACGTGCATCTTGGGCGCCAGGACATTGGTGTAGCGTTCAAAGCGCATCTGGTCATTGCCGCGGCCTGTTGCGCCGTGCACCAGAACTGTGCATTTGCACTTTTTCATTTCAGGAATCAAACCGCGTACGGTTACGGCGCGGGCGATACCGGTTGAGTTCCAATATCCGCCATCGTACATGGCCTGCGCCTCGACGACTTCAAAGCAGGCCTCAGCCATTTCATTCTTGAGGTCGACAATCACGGTATCAACGCCGCAGGGCGCCATGCGCTTTTTGATATCCATGATGTTTTTTTCGTCCGGTTGACCAAGGTCTGCGGAAAAGCCGACCACCTTGACCCCCGACTCGATCATCACCTTGGAAATCGTCCGGCTATCCAGTCCGCCGGAAACGCATGCACCAACCGTTAATCCCTTTAAATCCGCTAACGTCATTGCCATAATCCCAAACTCCTTGTTTTTGTGCATACTACAATACTCGGTTTGCCCGTTAAAATCAAGGCTGCAACATCGCGCTGCGGTTTATCCAGACGGGGCCTCCGCTTCCCGTGCGTGCGGGGATCTGTTTTTACGTCAACTTTGCGATCATTTCGCTGGAGATGGAAGCCCCTTTTATGCCACAATAGCCCCATGCTGTTGGACGCGTTCAAAAGGAGAACACAATGATTCTGGATATGTTTAAGGTGACAGACAAAGTGGCTGTCGTGACGGGCGCTGCGCGCGGAATTGGTCAGGCGTATGCGCTTGCTTTGGCTGAGGCTGGGGCAAATGTTGCTGTGATCGATGTGATTGATTGCACGGAAACCGTGCAGAAGATTGTGGCTTTAGGACGCAAAGCCGCGAGTTTTTCCGCGAATCTCGGCGCTGGACAAGAGGCGGCGAAGAAGGTGATGGAAGAGGTCGTTGCCACGATGGGAAGCATCGATATTCTGGTGAACAACGCGGGCATTATCCGCCGCGAACCGTTTGTTGAGCATTCGGAACAGAATTGGGACGATGTGATCAGCATCAATCTGAGCGCTGTGTTCTTTCTCAGCCAGTTGGCTGCCGCGCAGATGATCAAGCAGGGCCGCGGAGGAAAAATCATCAATATCGCCTCCATGCTTTCGTTCCAAGGCGGCATTCTCGTGCCGGGTTATGCGGCATCAAAGGGCGGCATCAAGAGCTTGACCATGCTGATGGCCAACGAACTGGCCAAGCACAACATCTGCTGCAACGCGATCGCACCGGGGTATATCGCAACGGAAAACACGCGGCCGATCCGCGAAAACAAGGATCGCAACCAGGCCATTCTTGACCGCATCCCTGCGGGACGCTGGGGAACGCCTGACGACCTGATGGGCATTGTGGTCTTTTTGGCATCACCGGCTTCGGATTACATGAATGGGTATACCGTGGCTGTTGATGGCGGGTGGCTTGCTCGATAAAAAAATACACAAGGAGCGCGACAGATGAAAAGTCTTTTCACAGGTTTGCTGGTTTCGGTGTTGTGTGCTGCGGGTTTTGTGCAGGCAACGGAGAAAGAGGACGCGTTAGATGCGCTGATCCCGGCCGTATTTGCCGACGCACAGGCCCAGTATCGCCTGATGCTGGAGGACCTGAAGGCATTCCCGACGAATGATCTGCCGCACTCCTTTGAAAAAGGGAAGTTGAAAACCGTCAAGCCGAAAGGGTGGACGAGTGGCTTCTTCCCGGGAACGCTCTGGTACCTGTACGAGTATACGCAGTCTGACGCCTGGAAGAATGCGGCGCTTGCCTACACGCAGCGGCTGGAACCGATCCGCCATTTTACGGAGAACCACGATATCGGCTTTATGCTGTACTGCAGCTACGGTAATGGTTTGCGCTTGGTCAATCCGCCCGGATACAAAGAGGTCCTGCTGGATGGCGCCGCATCGTTGTGCACGCGCTACAATGAAAAGCTGGGGCTTCTGCGTTCGTGGAACAGCTATAACTTCCCGGTGATTGTCGACAACATGATGAATCTGGAGTTGCTGATGTGGGCATCGAAAAATGGTGGCGATCCGCGCTTCGCCGCGATTGCGAAGAGCCATGCCAGCACGACGGACAGACGCCATTTCCGCGCTGACGGCAGTGCCTATCACATCATTGACTATAACACCAAAACAGGCAAGATACTCGGTTATCATGCGGGACAGGGGGCTTCGGCGGATGCGCCGTGGGCGCGCGGGCAAATGTGGGGACTTTACGGCTTTACGATGATGTACCGCGAAACGCGCGATGCCGCGTATCTGAAGCGGGCCATCTCGAGTGCGGAGTTTCTGATCAACCATCCGCATCTGCCTGCCGACAAAATTCCCTATTGGGATTTTGAAGCGAGCGCGATTCCGAATGAGCCCCGCGATGCGAGTTCAGCGGCGATCATGGCTTCCGCGCTGTTGGAGCTTAGCACCTACGTTGAGGGCGAGCGTGCCCGCCGCTATTATGATATGGCCGTGACGCAATTGCTTTCACTTTCTTCGCCAGCCTATCGCGCGAAAGTCGGCGAGAACGGTCACTATATCCTGATGCATTGCGTGTCGCACTTGCCGGGAAATGTTGAAATCGATGTGCCGCTCTGCTATGCAGACTATTACTATCTTGAAGCGCTTCTGCGATTTAATAAACACCGTAAGTAACGGACACAAGAGGGGGAAAAACAATGATGACTAAACGATATGCCGCAAGCGTGGGGATGCTTGTGGCGGGAATGCTTTTTGCGGAAGAACGTTCGGTAAATACACGTGCGGAACTGCGCGACTGCGATCATGTTTTTTATGTTTCGTCCGCGGCTGCACAGCGCGCCGAGGGGTCCAAGGACTATCCGTTTGCCACGTTGGTTGCTGCGCGCGATGCGGTGCGTGCGGCGCGGAAAGAGGCGCCGGCGCTGCGCTATGGTATCTGTGTGCTCAAAGGACGTTATGCGCTTCAGCAGAGTTTTGAACTGACCCAGGCGGATAGCGGGACTGCGCACGCGCCGCTGATGGTCGTCGCTGAACCCGGTACGGTGTTATGCGGGTCGATCGCTGTACCTAGTGCCGCGCTGACGCCCCTTCCTGGCGGCATTTACCGGTTCAATTATACACAGCTGACCGGACGTAAACTGTCGCGTCCCGGCGCCAATTTCAGGATGCCCTTCAATGTGCCGGAACTCTTCTGCAAGGGCGAACGTCTGCATCTGGCGCAGTGGCCCAACGAAGGCTGGGCGACGATTGAAAAGATTATCAATCAGGGAACCATGATGAACGATGGTTCGGTCACGGATTCCGCGAATCCGAACAAGCAGCGGCCCACCGAGCGCATTGGCGGTACCTTCCAATATGCGGGCGACGCGCCGGCGCGCTGGGATGTCAAAAAAGGCGTCTGGCTGCATGGGTACTGGTGTTTCGACTGGTTTGACGATGTCGGGCGCGTGGAGTCCATTGATGTTGACAAAAAGCAGATCAAGATGGAGCGTCCACATCAGTACGGCTTACGCCAGGGAAATCCCTCGCCGCGGCGGTGGCGCGCGCTCAACGTGAAAGAGGAACTGGATGTGCCGGGCGAATATTACGTCGATGCAGAGGCGGGAACGATCGACCTGATCCTGCCTGCTGGCGCTACGACTCAGGATCTTCGCGTCAGTGTCGGCGAAAGCAGCTTGATTCAGCTGCAGGGTGCTCGGCATGTGCAGATCAAAGGGTTTGTCCTGGAGGAGAATAACGTTGATGCGCTATCGATCCGCGACGCATCGTTCGTCGTGGTGCAGAACTGTACCATCCGCAATATCCGCAAGTCCGGCATTTATATGCAGGGCGGCGAAAAGAACACGATTACCGGATGCGATGTACACGATACGGGTACCGGTGGCATCATGTTCTTTGGTGGAGATCGCAAGACGTTGACCCCCGGCGGACATGTGGTTGAGAATTGCCATATTTGGCGTTTTTCGATTTACCAGCTGACCTATGCGAATGGGCTGATGATCGGCGGTGTCGGCAATACGGCACGGCACAATTTCCTGCACGATGCCCCCCATCAGGCTGTTGCGATAAGCGGCAATGACCACGTGTTTGAATATAACATGGTCAGCAACGTTCTGACCGCGGCGGACGATGCCGGCGCACTGTACAAGGGCCGCGATCCTTCGTGCCGCGGCAATATGATCCGCTATAATTACTGGACGCACATCGGGACGCCGCGCGGTCACGGTAATGCCGCCATTTATTTTGATGATGGCGATGGCGGCGATTTTGTGGTTGGCAATATCTTCTTCCAGTGCGGCGAGCCAGGAAAGGGTTCATTCGCAACCGTCTTTTCGCATGGTGGCCACGGCAATATTGTGAAGAATAATATTTTTATCGGTTGCAAGCGCGCGCTCGGTTCTGCGCCGTGGAGCGATAAGCGGTGGAAGGACTTCATTGAGGCTCCTTTGTGGCAGCAACGCCTGCTCAAAACGGTTGATATCACCAAGCCTCCTTTCACGACGCACTACCCGGAGCTGGTCGGCTTCATGAATCCGCAGCCCAATGCGCCGCGCGATAACCATTCGATCGGCAATCTCTTCGTCCGTTGCGGCGAACTGAGGTCAGGGCGTTGGACCTTGGACCAGAGCGACTTCGTGACGAATGAGGATCCTGGTTTTTACAATCTTGATGCGCAGGATTTCCGGTTGAAGAAGCACTCGGTTGTTTTTACCTACAATCCGGATTTTCAGCAAATCCCGGTTGAGAAAATCGGTCTGCACCGTGACTAAGTGAGGAAAATAAAATGAAGCGATATGTAGTGCTAACCTGTTGCGCATGGTTTTCGGTGGCGGGATCGCTCTGGGCCGTGGATGCCGGCACGTTCGGGTTTTCTCCCGAGGCGAGCGGACTTGCGAATATGAAAGCGCTCCAGAAGGCCGTGGATCTGGGCGGAACGATCACGGTCGATAAACCCGGCGTCTATAAATTGGCGGGTACGGTCTATGTTGGCAGCAATACGTCACTCCGGTTTGGCAACAACGTGATCGTACGGAAAGTCGATGAAGCCGGCAAGTTTTCACATGTGATTTTGAATAAGGGCGCGCTGACCAAGACCTACGATGAGAACATCACGATTGAGGGACTTCACATTGAAGTCAACAATATGGATGTCAATGCGTTTAAGGTCTATGGTTTGCGCGGACAGCTGGCTTTCTTCTATGTGAAGGACTTGAAGATTGATCGGTTCCGCTGTTACGACCTGGGGAAGGCGCAGTACTGCATCCATATCTGCACGTTTGAAGATATTACCGTGAACGATGTGATCATCAAGGGATTTAAGGATGGCGTCCATCTGGGAAAAGGCAAACGGTTCACGATCAGCAATGGCGTCTTCGATACAGGCGATGATGCTGTCGCTTTGAATGCGCACGATTACTCCAGTGGCAATCCGGAGTTAGGGTGGATCGAGGATGGCTGTGTGGTCAATTGCCATGACCTGCCTAATCCGACCCGGCGCATCGGATATTTCTGTCGGATTCTGGCCGGTGCGTGGGTCGATTGGAAAGCGGGGATGGAGGTGCAGCAGTCCGATACGATTGTTGCGGATGGAAAACTCTACCGCGTACAGATGAGTCCGGATGGGAAAGTCTATAAATCCGTGACACGGCCAACGCATACATCGGGAGCGAAGGTGCTTGATGGCATCACGTGGGGGTTTGTACAGAATGAGGTGACCTATACCGTTGGCGTTCGCAATGTGGTCTTCCGCGATATCTTCCTGGGACAGGCGCGCACAGGGTTCTCCGTGCATTTTGACCATGATCGTTACAGCCGCTCCTATTATCCGGGTGCGCCGATTCCGCGTCAGGAGAATATCGTGTTTGACAATGTACGCGTCTTGCACAACGAAAACACCCCGTTTCTCTCCATTGCGACGCCGGTGGATACGATTACCTGCGCGAATTGCAGTTTCCGCAATAACCGCATCGTGTTCGTTTCCAACAAGGCCATGCCGGATTACGGTCGCACGCAGATCAATATGAACGGCTGCATCTTCTTTGCGGAGGGACCGTTTCAGCTCATTGATAACCGCATCAGCAATAAGGCGATTCAGCTGAAGACCGCCGGTAGCTTGGAGCGTTCGACTACATTTAAGGCCTCGGTCTCGACAAACGGGATCATGTGCGTCGATTCAGATTTGACTGGACTCCGGAAGTAAGCGAAGAAAAGGATGCGCGCGATGAAATGGATCTATGTATTTTTTGGCGTCTGTCTGGTATGCACGGCGCACGCGGAGTTGGCATTGACCTCCGGTGCACTGAAGGTGTGTGCGGAGGGCGATCAGATTTTGATTCTGAAGGGGTCGACGCGCGTGATGTCGACCCGTCTGGAAGGGGAGACGTTTGCGCGTGAATGCATCCGTTCGGCCTTGGGCGATGGCGATGCGCTGGTCTCGAAAAAATGGAAGATCGCTGTTTATCCGCAGCAGCCGTTTGTCTTTTTCCAGCAGGTGTTAACTCCGGCTTCCGCAGGCGTCACCAATCGGGTGTTTTATCCTGAAATCGACGTCCATCCTGCGGTCAACGCCATTTTGACGTCCGGCGGATTGCAGACGTTGGAGAAGAATCCTGGAAGTTACATGTGGACCGCCTTGGCGGATTCAGCGAGTCGCGCTGGTGTTGTGGCCGGATGGGTCACCATTGACCGCGGCAGCGGCATTGCCCGCACGCGGCAGCAGACGCTTCTGCCGCATGTGGATTATGGTCGGCTCCCGTTAAAAGCGGGACAGTCTGAGGCGCTGGAAACGTTCGCGGTCGGTTATTTCGATGATGCTCGCCTTGGACTCGAAGCCTACGCGGATGCGATTGTCAAGTATTATGCGATTCAGCTGCCGCCCATGCCGACTGTGCATTGCACATGGTATGTCGACGGTGCGTCGACGCAGGCGAAGCTGGGGCCGCGCGCCGCATTTGCCGAGCAGGAACTGGCACCCTTTGGCATGAACGTGATGCAGATCGACGATGGTTGGCAATTGGGTGCAAAAACAAACGGGCCGCGCAAAGTCTTTATCGATTACAACCCCAAGGGACCCTATCCGGATGGCATGAAGACCATGTCCGATACGATTCGCGCGCACCATTTTGTGGCGGGACTGTGGCTAATCCCCTTTGCCGGTACCTATAGCGATCCTTGGTTTGCCGACAAGCAGCATTGGTTCGCCAAGCGTCCTGACGGCAAACCGTATGATACGTTCTGGGGCGGCACCTGCTTCGATCTGACGCATCCCGATGTGAAGCGCTACGTACGCGATGTGATCGACACGATTGTGCATAAATGGGGGTATCGCTATTTGAAGATGGATGGCCTCTATACGGGCGCGGCCATCAATCTGAATTATATCTGCGATACGTTCCGCGAGGATGAAGCTGGGCAATCGGTGCTTTTCAATCCCGAGGTGACGCAGTTCCAGATGATGCGCGAAAGTTTGCAGATGGTGCGCGATACTGCAGGCAAGGAGACCTTTTTGCTCGGCTGCTGCACGCCGCAAAACATGCGTAGTGCCGGGTTAGCCTTCGGCCGCGTCGACGCGATGCGCATCGGACCGGATAACGGTGCGAACTGGAATAATATTTTGCGTGGGCCTGAATTCGGCGCGTGGCATTACTTCCTGCATGGACGCGTCTGGTACAACGATCCTGATCCGCTGTATGTGCGCATTGCGCCAAGCATGCATTCCAAGGTGATTTGCTCGTGGGTGGCGTTGTCCGGACAGATGAACAGCAGCAGCGAAGAGTATGCGAAATTAAAACCTGAACAGTTGGATCTACTCCGGCGGACCATGCCAGCGCATCGCGGAGTCGCGCGTCCCGTCGATCTTTTTGAAAAGAAGATTCCGGCCATCTGGACCGTTACCTGTGCCGGGCGCACCGTGATTGGGCTGTTCAACTGGGAGTCCAAGGAGCAGACGCTGGCCTCTACGCTTGCCCATCTGGGATTGGCTGAAGACAAATTATACATCGCCTTTGAATATTGGAACAATGGGTTGACGCCGCTCTTTACCGGGACGCTTACGCGGACGCTCGCGCCGCAATCCTGCGAGGCCTTGTCAATCTGCGCGCTCAAGGAGCATCCCCAGGTGATCAGTACATCGCGTCACATCACGCAGGGGATGGTTGATCTTTCACAGGAGCAGTGGCATGCGGCAACCCATGAATTGTCCGGCACGAGTGCGATAATCGGTGGGGATGCGTATGAGTTGCGCATTCTGATCGAGACCTCGCGCGGTGCAATGAAGCCGCTTTCCGTGCATCACGATGGCGTGGGTGTGACACTCAAGGAACAAGTCGAAGAGGGCATTTATCGCGTGACGTTCCAGTCGGCAAAGACGCAGAACATCGACTGGAAGGTCGTGTTTTCTCCAACGGAACGCGTAGTGATCGAACCGCGCGCCTGGGAACTTAAGGCAGCACAAGGAACCGTGTTCGAGCCAGTCAAACTGAGTTGGCAGAGCAACGTGCGTTGCGAAATCACGCGCAATGGCAAGGTTGTGCAGGCTGCCTATATGGGCAAAACGTGGATTGATGAAACGATTCAGGCGGAGAGCACGTATACGTATGGGATCACGCCAATCACCTTGTCCGGCCTTCGCGGGGCGACGCAGACGGTTACCTATACGGTGCCCAAGATCCCGCAGTTAGGCGCGGTTCCGCCGCAACCGGAAATCGCGCTGGCAACGCTTAAACCTGTAAACTTCCGATCTGAATACGGCGGGCTGCATGTTAATCAGGCGCTCAACGGGCCTCTGACATTAGGCAAAAAAATCTATACCTCGGGCATCTGCATCCATGCCGAAGGGGCTGTGGTTTATACGCGCGATCCGACATGGAAGCGTTTTGTTGCTGTCGTTGGTATTGACGAGAGCCAACGGCCTCAGAAACAGTCCAGCATCGCCTTCGCGGTCGCTGTCGGCGCGGCGGATGGCGAGCGTATCATTGCCTTGTCGCCGGTTTTGCGTTTCGGTCAACGGGAAGTCTGGTATTTCGATGTCGCACTTCCCGACGACGCCACGACGATCAAGCTGATGTCGCAAACTGCCGGCGACGGCAACAAGAGCGACCATGGCAATTGGTGTGACGCTGGATTTTTAAAGCACTAAAAGCAGGGCTAGGGCTGTTTGCGTTTGAACGCGCGATACAGCCATACGCACCATACGCCGGTGACAAGCAAGAAGCCCAGCGTGCATGCGATCATGCAGGTGGTGTTTAAGCGCACGGGTTTAACGTGATGCGCGGCAATAATCAGTCCGAATAGGATGGTCTGAAAAATAAAATTCAGTGCGCCGAATGCGCGCAGATAGTCCGTGAGTTTCCGCTCGGTTAGCGGGCGTTGCTCGGGCGACAACCAATAATCTTTTGCTGGAAGTGAAATCAGTTTCTTGGGGAATTTCAGTACCAGTTTTGCACCGTATTCGATGGTGTAATAGGTGATGATCACCATGATCAGATTGATCGCGATGAACGCGGGGCGCGAGCCCCAACGATCCACGTAGCCCTGTGCGTTAAAATGTAGCGCAGTCCGGGCTGGAAGCAGATAGAGCCCGACTAAAATCGCCAGCACATTGACAGCGGCGCCGGCGAGAAACGCGTTTTTTGCGCGTGAGGAAAACCGGGTATTCATGGATACTCCTTTCGTAAGAAAAGATTGACCAGTTAGTTGAGACGGACAAAAAGATAATCCAAGGGCTCTGGAATCGTGATGCAAACCTGCGCGTGATCAATCGTTGCTGTGCCACGGCCGGCGAGAACCGTTACGCGCGTCGCTTGGTCTGCGGGTAATTGGAACGTCGCGTTTTTATTGATCTCGCGGAAAAGCAGTAGATAACGGCCATTGTCGGCGATCGACTCAAAGCCGGTCCATACGATGCCGTCCGGCGCATCACCGATCGGCGCGATTTTGCCGGCATGCAGATGGGCGCGTTCTTTTTTCCAAACGGCGATGAGCGGCTTAACCTCCTGCACAAATTCTGCGGGTAGGTTGGAGACTTCAAACCAGCCGAGTGGGTTCGCGAATAGAGTGATGGCGAAAAGCGTATCCGCGCGGTAAGCGGCGGGAGCCAGCGGATCGTTCGGGTATTTATCCTGATTGCGCTGATTGTTCAGAAACTCGATACGCAGGCGCAAGGGATCCACAACGTGGCTGAGCTGCCAGAGGGTGCGCAACGTTTGATGCGGCCAGTAGCTATGAAAGTCGGTGTAGCGGTTTTCCACAAACAAAGGGCCAATATCCGGCAAGCCGAAATACCCCGGGCGAATTTCCGCGGTCACATCCAGATCGAAAACCATGTTGCAGTCAGAACCGCGCAGCATACGGTCGAAAAATGCGCGTTGATTGCGGAGCGCGGTCGCATTTTGCGTCTTCATGGAGTCGATTTTGAAGTACCGGATGCCGACATCATGGTAAAACTTCAAGAGGTGATCTGCATCCTTCTGCCAGTTGATCGCATCGTTGCTGGAGTCGGGACCGAACCAGAGTCCAAAAGCCATGTTCTGTTTGTGCGCCGCGTCGACAACCGTCTGAATGCCATGCGGGAATCGTACAGGGTCCGGATCCCAGAAAGCAGCATCCGCAGCCCAGTAGCCATTCCAGACGCCCTTGCCGCGCGCGGACGCGGAGTTGACGGAACGTCCTTTTTGCCAGCCATCGTCAATCTGGACAATATCGACGCCGAGGTTTGCGCCGGCTTCGATCTCCTTCAGGATAAACGCTTCGTTGATGCGCGCGTCGCGGGAACGGTCGCCCCACGTGTTGCTGAGAAACTGGCCGTCGCGTCCAGGCTGGTAGGCACGAAGTTGGCGTTGGAAGCAATGCAGCTGATGGGTACGGCCACGTGCACCGCCTTGATAGAGGAGCGTTGCCACGGGATAGCCGGTATAGTGCGCCTCCAGCGTGCGGTTGCGGACGTTGACAGTGAAATCAGCGGCCTGCGTATTGGGACGGGCATGCGGCAGGGGCGCTAACTTGAGGAACACGATGCCGCGTTGTTCGAGCGTCTGTTCCGCACTCAACACGCAGCCTTGCAGGTCAAATCGGTTTTCATTGCTCTGGAGCAGCCATTCGCGCGTCGTGACAAGTTCATTGTGCGCATCGGTCTGATCCATTAACTGCCACTGCGTGATGCGCAGATGTTGCGGCATCAGGACAAGACTTTCAGAGTCTGAAGGAGTCTCCGCATTTGGTTTCGACCGATCTGTTTCAAACCCAGTCGCAACCTCTTGCGCGGCTTGTTGCTGCGGAAGTATGTCATCCTTGACTTGCAGTGTTCCTGCCAGATGGGGATAAATCCAGATGGTGAGGGGCGCTTTTTTATCAATCTGCGCCACGATCTTCAGCGCCGTTTCCCCCGCGACGCTCCAGTTTTGCGTTGAACAGGAGACGGCCAGACGGAAATCGCCTTGCGGTATTTTGGGTGCGGCGATCCATTCGAAGTCCGGTTCTTTTTCGCAAAACGATGTCGTGACAAAACCTTTTGCCGTTGCACGGTACGTGCGATGGAAGCGCGCATTGCCGACAGTCAGTGTCTGCTCATCCCAGCGCGCGAAACACGATTGGTAACGCGCTTCGCCCGCTTGGGCCAGCAGGGTCCACATGGCGAGAAAGAGCGCGGTTGCGATCGTTTTCATTATCCCGCTCCCAGCGTCCAGCCGCCGCGTGTGAAGTCGGGCATGCGCACTGGTTTGCCATGACGTGAAACCGATTGCTCGCTCAATTCAACAATCGCGCTGACGGTGGCTGCCTCATAGACGTTCGAATCCATAACGCGTCCGCGCTGCAAGCAGTGCATAATACGATGGTGCATCAGGATATCCATCGCCTCCTTCATCGGTGCGCCGTGCAGCAGTTCTTTGTTCTCTGTCCAGAGCGGATGGACATAACGCGTGGCAAGTTGGGTAACTTCAGATTCCGGAAGCCATTGAGAGCTGGCCTTGATGATTTTGGCAATTTTCAACGGTTGCGTACTTATTGATCCTTTTTCTCCGGAAATTAAACAGGTGCGCTCTTCTGGACGCGCACTCATGGTGTCGAGCTGGATGACGAGCGTTTTGCCGCGGTAACTGCGCAGCGTTGTGATCGTCATATCGCCAGGAATTTGCGCGCCTTCGCCTTTGGCAATGTTGCGGCCCGTTTTAGATACAGACTGCGCTGCGCTTGTGGAGGTCAGGATGTCGAAGCGATCGCCACGATTGATCCGCATCATCCGATAGGCCGGTGCAACGCCATAAGGGAACGAATTCCCTTTGTGCGAGAGCGCCCACATCTGTAGCCAGCGGTCTTCAATTGGCGCGGTGTCAGGGAACTGCGCGTTTCGGTCATAGACATCATGAATGAAGGAGACTTCCCCGTAGAGGATCTGGCCAAGCTCATGTTTTGAGCAGAGCATCTCCGCCAGCAACTCATTTTCGCCATACGCCGAACTGTCCAGGAGAATGCAGTGCCGTTGCGCACTTTCCGAAGTGTCAACAAGCTGCCAGCATTGTTCAAGCGTGACAGCCGCAGGCATTTCGACCGCCACATGTTTTTCACACTGCATGGCATAGACCGCCATGGGTGTATGCAGAAGCCAAGGTGTACACACGTAAATGAGATCGAGGTCGCGCATCTCACAGAGCGTCCGCCAGGCGTTTTTTGTGCCCGCATGAATCGCCGGTTTGTTCTTGCCTGCTGCAGTCAGCTGTTGGCCTGCGCGCACCGCGCGATCCTCATGAAGGTCGCACAGCGCACGCACGTCAACGCCGGGAATCGATGCAAGACGATGGGTGATGGTCGTGCCACGTTTACCAAGACCGATGATCCCGACGCGAACGTTCTGGATCGGTCCGTCCTTATACGTGGCCATATAGGGCCCTTTGCGCGACGGAAAGACGAGATCGTCTTTCAACGTACGGCATCCTGTAGAGGAAAGGAGCCCTGTAGCAGCGGCCATTTTTAAAAAACTACGTCTTTGCATACGATGCTCTTTCTGACTTATTTTTTCTTCTCGAATCCATTGATGTCGATAACCTTCTGCAGCTCTGCTTTCAGCTTGAAGTTTTCTTCGACGACGTTATTGCGGATCAAGACGTTGCAGTCATTGCGGATGGCGATGATTTCACCTTTGAGACCGGTCAGTTTGTCCGGCGCAGTGGCTGCGACTTTTGACAGATAGAGATCCGAAAGGTCGGTAACGGCCTTCATGTAGCTCTCGTTTTTGTCATACGAAATGATCTCGAGCATCTTGCGCAGCGCGTCGACCGTGTTGTTTTTGTCGACAGCGGCAAAGAGCTTGGCGGCTGTTTCCTTGCGCAGCGCCATCACATCCGCTTCCTTGACGCCCGGACCGCCATGCGTTGTGTTGGCATAGCGTGAGGGGATCTCGCGGATCCAGATGTTACGGAAACGAACCGGATTACCGTGGTCCTGTAAGCGCAGCGGCAATTTGTTCTCGTACTTGGTGATTGGGCGGCGACGGCAATGTGTGGTCATACCTTCAAACTCCCAATGGTCTTGGACAACCACGCCATTATGAATCACCGTGACACTCCCTGCGTGAACCAGCGTATCGCCGTTCCAGACAGGCTGATGAAAGACAATGTCATAGGTTTGCCATTCGCCGGGTTTTCTGCAGGCGTTGACGAGCGGGGGATTTTCGGCATACACGGAACCCGCTTGGCCATCGGCATAGGCGACATTGTCATAGCTGTCCAGCACTTGGACTTCGTGCTGGCCCATGAGGAAAATACCGCTGTTGCCGCGGCCCTGTCCACTGCCCTCGACGACGATCGGAGAGGCCCATTCGATGTGTAACTGGCAATCGCCGAAACTTTGCTTCGTACGGATTTCGCCGGTGCCCTTGACAACCTCCATTGCGCCATCGATTAATTTCCATTTTGCAGGGCCGCCATCTTTTCCGGAAACCCACGCGTCAAGCGAGGTTCCATCAAAAAGTACGACAGCATCCGATGGAACTTTGCCTGCTTCCGCTTGAATCACATTCGGATTGGGACGGTTGTTATCGTGTACTGCCCACGCATGCGTTGCATTGGGCGTGTCGCCATAGAGTCCTGCGAAAAGTGCCGAGGTTGATCCTGCGATCAGCGTACAGATCGCCATGGTCTTCGTATTCATGGTTTTCCTTTTGTTGTAAGCGGGGAGCGGGGTCCGCTCCCCTGATAGTCGTTACCAATTGGATGGTGCGATTTCAAAATG